>DASPWV010000270.1:0-13082 GCA_035637635.1 Vicinamibacterales bacterium
CGCCACCCGAGTGACGTCCACCGACGCGGCAAGGTGGTGTGCAATCCACCGTGCGTCGGCGCCCACACCATGGATGAAGCTCGAGCTCCGTCGTTGCTGAAAATTCAGACCGAGCACGTATAACCCGCGCTCCACGGTGACACCGCGCTCGTGTTTGATTTCGCCGCGTTCGTCGAGCACCGATTCGGGGAGCCATGGATACGCACGCCGATATCCTGTTGCCCAGATCACCGTCTTCAGCTCCTGTGTTCCCACGCGCCTGATCGGCGGCGGATGCATCGCGAGCGGCCATGTCGGGACAAAAGGCTCGGGTTCGACCGCAGGAAGACCGCGCTCGTCGATGAAGGAATCAATTCGCCTGCGGAGGTCTGCCAGCTTGACATCGGCTGCAGCGGTGGTCGCCACGAGATCCTCGGCAAAATACACAGCGTCGTTATCGGCATTCACGACACGGCCGGCAAGTCGCACTCCTCGTCCGTGGAGGATCGCGAGATCGAGCGAGACATGCTCGGGACTGCCGACGAGTTGCAGCGACGGTTGCTCTCGAGAGATATCGATGGCGTGAACCGTGGAAACATCCTGGTCAAGTAGTCCCAGGCGATCGAGCCACCAGAAAATGTCTTTACCTCGGTACCGGCGCGGCAGGCGGGTGTGGCGTCCGACGGCAAGCGTCACCGGCCGTCCGGAGCGGTGAATTTCGTCGGCGAGCTGAATGCCCGTGGACGACGCGCCGACGACGAGAACGTCGCCAGACGGTAGCTGTGCGGGATTGCGGTAGTCGACGGGAATAACTTGCACAATCGAAGGCGGTAGCGTGCCGCTTGTCATCGGAACTGCCGGAAGGTCGCAATAGCCGGTGGCCGCGATGACTGCAGACGCACTCCAAATCCCGCGATTTGTGGTGACCTGGAAGCGATCGTTCAATCGTTCCACGCGTTGAACAGTCGTGTCGGTGACAACTGGCGCACCTGATGCCGCGGCGTAGCGCTCGAGGCATTCGATCAACTCGGGAACTGACATGAACCCATCAGGATCATCTCCGTCATAGCCGAAGCCAGGCAGCCGCGTCATCCAGTTCGGCGTCAGCAGGCGCAACGAGTCCCATGAGTGACTTCTCCAACCCTCTGCGATTCTCCCGCGCTCCAGGACGACGTGCTCGACGCCGAGTTCGGACAAGCAGTAACTCATGGCGAGTCCTGCCTGTCCGGCGCCGACGATGACCGCTGTCACTTGCGACACGCGTCCTCACGCAGCGTTCACGGTGACGTCTACGGGGACCCCGTTGGTCAGGACGTCGAAGACCGCTGAACGGGCTCGCGATTGCTCGACGATCTCGCGCAGCTTCTCCGGCGGTGCGTCACCGGCGATATCGAAGTTGATGCGAATGCGCTCGTACCCGTTTCGTACCGTTTTGGACAGACCGAGGATGCCCTGCAGATCGATGTCGCCTTCGATGGTCGACTGCACGGACGTAAGCGTGATGCCGCGTGCGGCCGCAATGTTGCCGATGCCCGCGGTAATACAGGTGGCCAGCGCGTGCAGGAGGAACTCGATTGGCGTCGGCGCACGGTCTTCGCCGACGAGCACATTCGGGTGATCTGCGGCGTAGCGGAATTCGGTGACGTGGTTGTGCTCGCCGCCAGCGCCGCTGAACGACTCCACACGTGTTTCGCTGAAAGTGCCGCTAACCCAGCGGTTCGAGGCGCGGAACTGGAACTTGGCCAGCGCCGGTGTGGCTTTGACGGCGTTGATGGTGGCAAACAAAACCGGCGTGTTGACGCCGTTGAGCGGCGCGCGAGTGGGCGCGACAGAAGAAGGCGTATCGGACATACAGGTGTCTCCTTTGGCCGCTCGATCATACAGCGGCCCCTATCTGTAAGAACGTAATCCTCGGCCAAAAGGCGCCACGCCTTCGACGGGCGGTCGCGGCGCGCCAGCTTTCGAGACAAACCACACGCTGCTACACTCTGTCAACCTTTGGTTGGAGGCTCGCCTTGATCTCTCGCTCACCCTCACGGCTCCTGTGCGCTAGTGTTCTCGTGGCCACCTTCGCGGGGTCGGCGGAATCGCAAAAGGAACCCGCGCCGGCGCAGACGCCGCCGCTCGAAACGGCGATGCTCAACGCGTATCGCTGGCGAAGCATCGGTCCCAGCCGCGGTGGCCGATCCATCGCGGTGTCCGGCGTCAAGGGCCGTCCGCGCGAGGCGTATTTCGGCGCCGTCGGCGGCGGACTTTGGAAAACGACGGACGCGGGCAACACGTGGTCGCCCGTCACCGATGGGCAGCTCACGAGCTCGTCAGTTGGAGCCGTCGCCGTTTCCGAGTCGAACCCCGATGTGCTCTACATCGGCATGGGCGAATCGTGCATTCGCGGCAACATCATGCCGGGCGACGGCGTTTACAAATCCACGGACGCGGGCAAGACCTGGACGAAGATCGGCTTCGCGAAATCCGACGCGATCTCCAAGATTCGCATTCACCCGACCAATCACGACATCGTCTTTGTCGCGGACTTCGGCCTCTACAGCGGCCCGAGCGACGAGCGCGGCGTCTACAAGAGCGCCGATGGCGGCAAGACGTGGAAGCGCGTGCTGTTCCGCGACGCGAAGACCGGCGCCGTTGATATTGCTATCGATCGCCGGAATCCCAATGTCCTGTTTGCCGCGCTGTGGGAGGCCTACCGCGTCGAGTATCAGATGTCGAGCGGCGGACCAGGCAGCGGCCTGTTCAAATCCACCGACGGCGGCGAGACATGGACGGAGATCACGAGAAACCAGGGTCTTCCCGCGGGCCTCGTCGGCAAGATTGGCGTCGCGATTTCCGGCGCCGACTCGAACCGCGTATACGCGCTGATCGAGAACGAAAACGGTGGCTTGTTCGTGTCCGACGACGGCGGCACGACGTGGAAGCTGATGAATCCCGCCAGGAGCATCCGGCAGCGGGCCTTTTATTACACGCACGTCACGGCGGACGCGCAGAACAAAGACACCGTGTATCTGCTCAACACGAGCGCGTTCAGATCCACCGACGGCGGCAAGACCCTCGGCAACGTGGGGCAGGGCACGCACGGAGATCACCACGATCTCTGGGTGGACCCGGACGATGCGGATCACATCGTGATTGGAAACGATGGAGGCGGCGCGGTCACCTACAACATGTCGTCGCGCCAGCGCACATGGAGCGATGAGGACTTCCCGACCGCGCAGTTCTATCACGTCGTCACCACGGCGCACGTGCCCTTTCATGTGTGCGGCGCGCAGCAGGACAACAGCACGATGTGCGTGCCGAGCGATACGAACCTGTTCGGCGGCTTTGGCCGCGTGCCGCCGGTGGCGCCGTATCAGGCGGGCGGCGGCGAGCCCGGATACATTGCGCCGTCGCCAACCGATCCCGATCTCTTCTTTGCCGGCGCAAACAACGGCGCGTTCCTCACGCGACTCAACCGGCGCACTGGAGAATTCAAGGAGGTCGGCGCATACCCGCGCTTCTTCTCCGGCGAGCCATCCAAGGACGTCAAGGAACGCTGGCAGTGGACCTATCCGATCATCTTTTCGTACGTCGATCCGACGGTCCTTTACACGACATCGCAGCGCGTGTGGAAGTCCACCAACGGCGGCGACACATGGGAAGCCATCAGCGGCGATCTCTCGCGCCACGATCCGAAGACGATGCAGGAATCGGGCGGGCCGATCACGCACGACATGAACAGCCCGGAGATCTACGGGACCGTCTTCTCGCTCGCGCCGGGCAAGAAAGACATCAACATCATCTGGGCCGGATCGGACGACGGCGTCGTTCAGTTGACGCGCGACGGAGGAAAGACGTGGACGAACGTCACGCCCTCGGACATGCCGGAGTTCGGCCGCGTCAGTCAGATAGATGGCTCGTCATTCGACAACGGCACCGCGTACGTCGCAGTAAAGCGGATGCTGCTCGGCGACCAGTCCCCTTACATTTTTCGCACGCGCGATTACGGCAAGACGTGGACGAAGACTGTCGCCGGCATCGCCCCGAACGACTACGTGCATGTCGTCCGCGAAGATAACGTCAGACGTGGACTGCTGTACGCAGGAGCGCAGCACGGCGCGTACGTGTCGTTTGACGATGGCGAGCATTGGCTGCCGTTCAAGGCCGGATTGCCCGATACGCCTGTGACCGATCTGTGGGTCGAGGACAACGCTCTGGCGATTGCAACACACGGCCGCAGCTTTTACGTGATGGACAATTTGGCGACACTGCGCCAGTACGGCCGCACGTCAACGACCGACGTTTCACTGTTCGAGCCGGCGCACACCATTCGCGGACTCGACCGCGCCACGATTGACTATTATTTGAAAGCGCAACCCAAGACGCTCACGCTGGAATTCATCGACGCGAAGGGGCAGGTGGTCCGCTCGTTCACAGGGCAGCCGCCGCGGACGGGCCCGCAAGCCGCGGCGAGCGAAGACGACGACGGACCACGGCCGCCGGCGAGCACGGTGGCAATGGCGGCAGGATTCAATCGCGCAACGTGGGATCTCACCTCCACCCCCGTCGCGTCGTTTCCGGGAATGATTTTGTGGGGGGCGACGACGAACGGCCCGATGGTGCTGGCCGGCACGTATCAGGTCAAGCTCACCGTCGACGGCGTCTCGCAGACACAACCGCTCGTCATCGTCAAACACCTGCTGCGCAACGTGAGCGATGCCGACTTGCTCGCGCAGTGGGAGCTGGCCAGCCGCATTCGCGACAAAGTGAACGAAGCCAACCTCGCGGTCACGAGAATTCGGCGCATCAAGACGGACATTGCGTCGCGCGCCAAGGACGCGCCGAAGGAAGTGCAGACGGCGGCCGAGCAGCTCACGAAAAACCTGACCGCGGTCGAAGAGGATATTTATCAGGTCAGAAATCAGAGCGGCCAGGATCCGCTCAACTTCCCTATCAAAACGAACAACCGGCTCGCATCGCTCCTGCGCGTGGCGATTTCAGGCGAGGGACGACCGACAGGTAACGTCGAGCCGATTTTCAACGAGCTGGTTCAGGAGCTGAAGGGCGAGACCGAACGGTTGAACAAAACCATCGCCGAGCAACTGCCTCCGTTCAATCGGATGCTCCAGAGAATCAAACGCGAGCCGATCAGCGAGAAATAGATCCGCCACCGACGGCGGCCCTGAAGGGCCGCCACAACAAGCCAACACGTAGTGGCGGGGCTTTAGCCCCGCCCGCGACGTCCTGGCGCGTCGACGTGACTGTCGGCTGCCGCGTAAATCGCATATCCCACACACGATCCTGAACGACGCTCAGCGACGTGACACGACCGCTGCCCTCGCGCCGAAAAATGACGAGGCCCAACGTGTCAGCCGAGAACGCATCGGCGTATACGGGCGTAAGTTTCGTGACCTTGTCAGGCCGGCGCTTGATCGCAAGAGAAGCGCCATCAATGGCAACCGTCAGCGTCATCTCGGCTTCGTCGCTCGTGTAGGTTCCCGTGAGCGCCTTCCCTTGCTCCGGCGCCCGCTTCGAAGCGTCGACGCGCTGCAACGTGTCGACGGTGCCGTATGCGTCAGTCACCCGCACGCGGCCGCTCGTGTCGAACTCCCAGGTTTGATTGCTCGCTGTCACGAAACGAGTGGGCGACATGGCCAGAAGCGCCGTGTCGCGTTCGTCGCTCTCCTCATCGCGATCGACATGGAGCCCGTTCTTGTCGTACGCAATCGTCGTCGGAAGACCGCGCTCGATGTCTTTGTACAGCCCGGTCAGCCGTTTCCCCTCGGCCTCGCTCAGCGAGTACGCGGCTTTCACCGTTGCCGGTTTCAGCCTGTCGCCCAAGTAGATCTCGGCGACGGCATGCGCAGATTCCGTTGCCCCGCCGCTCGTCACGTTGCAGAGCACCGCAACGGAGACATGTTGATCCGGGTATCGGCCGAGGTGCGCGCGGTAGCCTGCGGTCGATCCGCTGTGATCGACCTGACGTACGCCCTTGTAAGTATCGACCATCAGCCCAAGCGCGTAGCCATGCGGTCGGCCGTCGTTGAATCTGCCTGGCTGCTGCTGCTCGGCGATAAACGACCGGTCTCCAATCCTGGGCGCGTCGAAGTTCTCATTCCACTTCAGGAGATCACCAACGGTGGTCAGCAACCCGCCATTGCCGTACACGTTCTCAAACGGCATGTCGATGTGAAAGCCGTCTTTCTGGTCTGCATATGCTACGGCGCGGTTCTTGACGATGCGCGTGTGATCGTCGCGCCAGGAGGTGTGCATCATCCCCAACGGCTGGAATAAACGCGTCTTCGTGAACTCCGCGAACGGCATGCCGCTGACACGCGCTACGAGCATTGCCGCGAGGTTGTAGCCAGAATTGCTGTACGAATAGCGAGTGCCGGATGGGAAGTTGATCGCGCGCTGCCTGCTCAGAATCTCGAGCACATGTGCCTGCGTATACACGCGCGAGGTGCGCGGCCATCCCGCGATGCTTTCGACGCTGCCCCAGTCTCTCAGTCCGCTCGTGTGATTCAGCATGTGCCGAATCCTCAGAGGCGCGCCGTAGTCGGGAATCTCCGGAATGTACTTGCGCACCGGATCGTCGAGCGAGAGTTTGCCTTCGCGCGCGAGCAGCAGCACGGCGGCAGCCGTGAACTGCTTCGACACCGAGCCGCCTTCGAAAATGGTTTCCGGTGTGTTCTTCACTTCGCGCTCGAGATCGGCCATGCCGTAGGCAGCGCTCACGACCTGCTGGCCGTCTACGGCAGCGCCCACCGCGCAGCCCGGGGTCGAATTCGTCCATTTGCTGAAGATTTTATCGACGCGCGTCTGTGTTTCCGGCGATTGGCCGAACGCAATGACCAGAGAGCCGATCGTCGCGGGAAGCTCGATCGCGAGAACACGGCGGACGCGGGCTATCGAGAGTGCCATAGCGTCGAGATTCTAGCAGCACGTAACAGATGTTTTTCAGCGGATGTTCTCTTTGGCGCGGCCATCGGAGCGGCGGTCGGATGGACGAGGTCGGTCGTCCAGTTCGCGAAGGTGCCAACTGACATGAGATAGCATCAGCACCGATGGCAGTGCGAGCCAAAAACGCCGGATTTGCTCGCGCGTGCGCGCTGATCGAGGAGGCGCTCGCGGGCACCACTCGCCAGGCCATCCTGTCGACCCTCACCACATCGCGCGAACTCGGCGCGACTCTGCTTCGCCTGCGCGAGAGCATGCAGTCGCACGTGTGGAAGGCGGGCGCGCGCAGGATAGATCTCGCAAAGGCCGTCACGACGCTCGACGCGCGCACGCGAGGTGAGGGGTTGCACGCGATGCACGACTGGGACGGCATCGCCGATCACGTCAACCCCGACATGATCGCTGTCGACGTCCTGAACTACATCCTGGAAATTCGTGGTGCGGAACCGACCGATGCGACGGTTGTCGCGATTCTGCTCGACTACTACTTCCTGTATCTCCTGGCGCTGCTGTCCCTGCGCCTGTGGGATGAAGGCGACGCGGATGACAATCTGGATCGCGTCGGGGTGTTGCTTGCGGCGTTACAGGGACCGCACGGCAGCGGTCAGCCGTTCGCGCGCAGTGCCGAAACACTGATCCTCATAGCCACGTCGCATTACGAGATCGCTGAACATGGCTACGGTTTGCTGCTTCAGCGCACGCGGACGCTGAATCCGCCGCACCGGGTGAAGGTCGCCATCGGTCATGCTCCGTGTCTCGGCAGCCATCTGCGCTTCGGTTTTGAAGCGACGTACGGCCGCGACACGGTGAACATGCGCAACGATAACGTTGCGGATTACCCGTGGCTTTCCTTTTCGCTTGCGACGTTGATTCGCGAGTACCGCCGCCTGCGGGACGAAGGCACTGAGGGACCCGAGCGGGATCTCATCGTCGAGGCGCTGCTCAACGGGCTGACACCGGACGCGCGGGCATTTGTCGGGGGCGCCCCGAGCTTCTTGTCGACTTCTGAAGCGGAGCTGTCCGTATTCCGCGATGACTTCAAGCGCTATTCGAACGATTTACTGGACGAGTTCGTGCGGTTCCGTCCCACCGCGCAGGCGTACTCGCCGCTTTCCTTCTTCTTCAACTTCTCGCATAACGTCGTCAAAGGAACCGTTGTCGACGCGTTGCTCTCGAGCAGGCCATGGCCGTTGACGATCGACGACCTCGTCACGGCGATGCACAGAGACGCTGCAACTGCGCAGGAGAAGGAGACGCTCGCCCGAACGCTGATGGCCTATGCGCGGGCGAATCCTCACAAGATTCGCGGTCGGCTGATGCCCGTCATCGTCTACGACCCGCAGGCCGGACGTCAGGCGTTTGCAGTCACGATGCGAAAGCTGCGGGAATGAGCGGCCTCACCGCATTTTGGCGACGAGGAATCCGATCCCGGCCACGACCACCACAACCGCAATCACGCCGACGGCAAAGCCTGCCTTGAAAATGCCCTTGATGGCATCGCAGCCCGCCAGCATTGGGAGCAGCGTGAGCAGCGCGAGAAGCCACAGAACACGCATGAGGTGCCTCCGACATCTACGGTGCAAGCCGCACGCCACAATGAATAAGATTTAGCGAAGTCGTACCGCACGCCAGGATACGCGGATGAAACTGACATTCGTTACGACAGTTGCCCTCGCTGCCGCGGTAGTCACCGCCGCTGCCCAGGGCGCCGGTACACCAGCAGGTCAGGCAGGGCGAGGGGCCGCCCAGGGTCGTGGCCCGGCCGGTCCCGGCCTGACACTCACCACGCCCGCCTTCGAAGACGGCGGCGTCATCCCCAACAAGTACACGCAGGCGGACCCGAATCCCGTCTCGCCGAAGCTCGAATGGACCAACGTGCCGCCGAACACCGCGACGTTCGCGCTGATCATGCACGACCCCGACGTCGCGCTGAAGCGCAGCACCGACGACGTGCTGCACTGGATCGTTTTCAACATTCCAGGCACCGCGAAAGAGTTGCCGGAGGGTGTGCCGTCAAATGCGACGCTCTCAGACGGGACGATTCAGCCGAAGAATTCCGGCGGCGCTGTGGGGTACCGCGGACCGGGAGCGCCGGCTGCCGGCCCCCAATCATCACTACACGTGGGAGCTCTTCGCACTCGATACGAAGCTCGATCTGACGCCGGAGGCCGCGCGCGCCGATGTGCTCAAGGCAATGGACGGGCACATCCTCGGCAAAGCTGTCCTCGTCGGGCGCTTCAAGCGGCCGCAATAGGTCCGGCGAGCGAGGCAGATAGCCGCAGATGGCCGCAGATAAGCTGCTGCTTGCACACTCGCTCAGACATGGCGTCCGAGCCACATCGACCGCCGATCGATGATCCTCAGACATTTCAGATCATCGGCGCTGCCTTCGAGGTGCATCGGATGTGGTTTTTCCGAGCCGATCTATCGTGAGGGTTTTACGGTCGAACTCCTGCGTTGCGGGGTGCCGTTCGCCCGAGAAATCGCCCTGCCGGTGTACTACAAGGGTGATTTGCTGCCACTGCACTACCGGGCCGACTTCCTGTGCTTCGAGGATGTCCTCGTCGAATTAAAGGCGATCCCCGCTCTCGGGCCACGCGAGTACGCGCAGGTGAGGAACTATCTTCGCGTCGCGCGAAAGCCCTTGGGACTGCTGCTGAATTTCGGCGCGGATAGTCTGCAGCACCGGCGAATCGAGTTGCCTGACACTCACGCGCGGCGGGTCGGACTGGAGTAGGGCCCGTCAAAAACCATCGGGGATTTACGGGATTCTCGGGATTCCGGGGATCCGCAGCGAAGCGTCGGCGCGCGGCCTTCGGCCGCGGTGTTGAATGGGCACGGGCCGGATAGACGCGCCACACCAGGCGCGCAGGCGTGTCTACCCGGCCCGTGCCCATTCAACACTCGCGCCGGCAAAGCCGGCGCACGCCGACGCGCCCCTCGCACCCTGTCGTGAAGCTCGTTCCCCTTAATCCCTGAAATCCCGCAAATCTCCTCTGCCTTTGGACCGCAGATGGACGCAGATAGCCGCAGATGGACGCAGATAAGTTACAGGTTAACGAGTTCTATCTGTGTCCTATCTGCGACTATCAGTGGCCGTCCGTGACCATCTGCAACTATCTGTGGCGATGTGGCTAATTGGTGCGTGCGACCGCGTATGTCAGCGCGCGCGTCGCCCAGTTCGTCGCCGCTGCTGAAATCCACGCGTCGCGGCCGTACGGGAAGCTTGCGTCGAACTGCGGCTGAATGGGCACGGCACGCGTCCGCACAAACCACGACCCGTCTTCGAGCTGCGACTTCAGCAAGAACTGGACGGCCTTCTGGAATGCAGGATCGCTCGTCGGCACTGCGGCGCTTTCGGCCAACGCGACGAGCGCCTCGCCTGTTGCGTACGCGTCGCTCGCGAGCGTTGGAATCTGCGCCCAGCCGCCGTCAGCTCGCTGCTCGGCGACGAGCGCATGGCCGGCAGTCTGGATCATCGAGCGATCCGCGCCGCTCCACCCAAACCCCAGCAACTGGTAGGCACGATCTTCAGTGGTTCGCGGCTTGACGGTTTTCAACCACGCGGCCGCGCGTTGAATGGCTTCGTCGTAGGAGGCGCGGTGCGCACGCGGAGCGTAGAGTTGCAGCGCGCGCATGGCGGCCGCGGTCACTTCGACGCTGCTCGATTCAATCGGCGGGCGGTGCGCGAGGACCTCCCAGTGGCCGTCAGGCAGCTGCTTGGTCTTGACGAAGCGCGCGAGGGCATCGGTCGCCGCATCGGCGGGGTGGTTTTCCGCCGCGAGGCCCATCAGGATGTACGTGATCGTGTCGGAATCGCCCGGGATGCCGATGTTCTGGAGCGCTCGCTCGCGCCACGATTCGATGTAGGTCGCGATCTTCGACACGCTGGTGCGCGCCATTCCCGCGTCGACGGGCAATCCTCTTTGCCGCGCGCTGCTCAACGTCAGAGCGGTCAACGTGTTGTTGTGGCAGGACACGCAACCCGACTTCTGGAGAAACGCCGCATCGGTTCGCTGCAGCAGCGGAAGGCTGCGCGTCACGGCAGCGCGCGGTGAATCCGCCGCCTTGAACGTCGTCGGCGCAGGCACCGGTGTCAGGCCGCGCTGAGCGCCGGCCTTGGTCAACAACTCCACCAGCGGCGTCTGGCCGCGCTGCAGCGCGGCGTCGAGCGCTGTCTCGCCAATCGGACCCTTCGCGTTCACGTCGACCTGACGCTGTAACAGCGCTTGTACGGTCTCGATAGGAATAGCATCCGAGCTGGCAACCGCGACGATGAGCGGCCGGCCTTCGGGATCGCGAGCGTTTGCGTCTGCGCCCTGTTCAATGAGGTCACGCGTGAGGCGCCCGTCACCGATCGGCGGCGCCACAATGCCAGCAGCGATGCTGAGGAACATCGGTGGTGACGCCTTGGCGATCATGGCCGCGCAGCTCTCGCAATGGGTGAACTTTGCAATGGCCAGCGCGCCTGGGCCCGCGGTCTTCAGATCCGCGCCGCGATCGACCAGCAGCTTGAACAACGCTTCATCGCCCGTCGATACGGCCTCAGCCAGCGGGTTCGTCATGCCAAACAGTGCCGGGCCCGACGCAGAGGGATTCGCACCCTTATCGAGCAGCAGCTTCACAACGGGCATCGAGCTGGGCAGGCCGGCCGCGATCATGAGCGCCGTCCGCCCATCGTCCGATCGCGCATCAACCTCGGCGCCGCGCTCGAGCAGCAGCTGCGTCTTGGGGAGATCTGGAACGGCCCACATGAGCGCCGTCGCGCCCGCATCGGTGCGCGAGTTGGGATCAGCGCCCTTCTCGAGCAGCGCCTGCATCGTCGCGACATCGCTGTAGAGCACGGCAGACATCAACGGCGTGACGCCGCCCGCGCCTCTGAGGCGCGCGCCCGCGGGACTCTCGTTCAGCGCGGCGCGGAATGCCGCCGTATCGCCCTTGCGCAGTGCGTCGTTCAAGCGCACGGCGCCCGCATCTGGCGGCGCGACCGCCGCTTCGCCCGATGCTTCGTCCGGCCAGACCGCGCCCTCGTCTATCCACGCCTTGATGATCGCAACCTGTTCGGGCTTGAGGGCTCCGGTCGGCGGCATCTGCTGCCCGTACTGACTGCCAATCAGGCGTTTAAACAAGCGGCTGCCATCGCTGTTGCCGGCGCCGATTACTGCGATGGTGCCACCGCGCATGGCGTCGCGACGGCGATCCAGTCGAAATCCGTTCATCTGCTGCGACGGTCCATGGCAGCCGATGCAGTACTGCCGGAACAGCGGCTGAACGTCGCGAACAAAGTCGACCTTGCCCGGCGCGCTTTGCGCGGCGGGCGATGAAGAGCTCATGGCGAATGCGGTTAACGCGACGGCGAAGAAAGCTGCGGGGTACAGAGCTTTGCGCATAGGTTTTCACTTGTCGGTCAACGGGCGACGGTCCAACACTCGACAGTCGTCCCTCGACGTCATATTCGGCAGTAGCCAGTTGTCAGCCAAAATGAGCTGTGATTGCTCGACGGTCATTAGCCGAGCGCCGACGTTGCACAGCTCTTGTTACGGCGAGCCGGCGCCGCCCGTTCCGGCGCCACGGAAGAGCTTACCTGAAAGCTGAAGAGAGTTAAAGAGGTGGGACGGAGGGTCTACTGTCCTGGCTTGGTGGCTTCGAACTTGATGCCTTTCAGCTCTTCGGTCTTTGTGCCGATCTCGTAGGTGCCGGCGGGGAACTTATTGAAATGCAGAATGTGCGCGATGATGTCGGCCTTCGTCTCGTTGGGCACAGACGCTTCTTTGCCTGGAGGCATCGCGGTGCGAACGCGATCGTAGAGGTCACCGATGCTGAGCCCGTTCCACGCGTTCATGAACTCGGCGCCTGAAAGGGCCGGCGCAAAGCCGTCGCCGGTGAGCTCCGGCTGGTGACACTCCGAGCAGTTCTTCGAATACGCCTCTTCACCTCTCTTGGCCTGCTCTTCGGTGTATGCCCCGTCCCAGACGGACTTGGGTGGCTGCACAGCCGCTGCTTGCGCGTGCAGCGATGATTGAAGAACTCCCGCGATCCAGACGGCGGTGAGCGCGATGAGGGCGTTCCTGAAATTCATGGCACCTATTGTACACAGAAAAAAAAGTGCCGAGTGCCGAGTGCCGAGTGCCGAGTGCCCAGTGCACGAGTGCCGA
>DASPWV010000271.1:0-2708 GCA_035637635.1 Vicinamibacterales bacterium
GCTGCGGGAAGCGCGGGTTCCCAGTTGACGAGCCACGCATGCGTCACGGCGGCGAAGACGAGAGAAGCCATGACGATGATGCGGCTCGCGCGTTCCACCGGGTCTGAATGCTACCATTGCAACGTTTGAATACCGCTCGGAATGACCGCGAGGAGCACGCCAGCGTCGAACGGCCGGTGCTCGTCCTCGGTGCGGCCGGACAACTGGGACAAACCGTCGCTGCGAGTTTTGAGCGCGAGTGGCACACCGTCGGCCTGACGCGGCGCGATCTCGACGTGACCGACGCGGCCGCCGTTTACCAACGCGTGTCTCAACTGCGGCCGTGGGCCATCGTCAATTGCGCGGCCTACAACGACGTCGATCGAGCCGAGGAGGAGCCTGTTGCGGCGATGGCGGCCAACGCACTGGCCGTGCTGACGCTCGCGCGCGCAGCGCGCGAGGCAAGCGCTGTGTTGGTGCACTACGGCAGCGATTTCGTATTCGACGGCGAAACCAATCGTCCCTATCGCGAAGACGACGCGGTGGCGCCGCAGAGCGTCTACGCCGGGTCGAAGTTGCTCGGTGAATGGTTTGCCGAGCAGGCGCCGGTCCACTACGTGCTTCGCGTCGAAAGCCTTTTTGGCGGTGCGGGACCGCACAAGAGCAGCCTGGATCGCATCGTGGAGGCCATCGCAAACCGCGCGGCCGTGCGCGTCTTTGTCGATCGGGTGGTCTCACCCAGCTTCGCGCCGGATGTCGCGGCCGCGACCGCAAGCCTCTTACGTCGGCGGCCGGAGCCGGGGCTTTACCACTGTGTAAACAGTGGCGCCACAACCTGGCATGAGCTTGCCTCATACGTCCGGAACAAACTCGATAGCGATGCCGTTCTCGAACCCGTTACGATGACGGACGTGCAGCTCGCGGCCAAGCGGCCGCGATACTGTGCGCTCTCCAATGACAAGTTGCGCGGCGCCGGCATCAACATGCCGGCCTGGCAGGATGCGCTCGACCGGTATCTCACCGTTCGGCCGGCAACGAGCGCAGAGCTGAAAGGATAGCGTGGCAAAAAAGGCCCTTATTACCGGAATCACAGGACAGGACGGTTCATATCTCGCCGAGCTCCTTCTCGCAAAGGGTTACCAGGTGTTCGGCGTCATTCGGCGCTTGAGCGCGCCGAACGTCTGGCGCATTCAGCACATTCTCGATCGCATTGAGCTCGTCCAGGCGGATCTGCTCGATCAACTCTCGCTCCTCAAAGCTGTTGAATCCGTCGAGCCGGACGAGTTTTACAACCTCGGCGCGATGTCCTTTGTCCCCGCGTCGTGGGATCAGCCTCTTCTCACGGGCGAGTTCAATGCGCAGGGCGTGACGCGCGCGCTCGAGGCGATCCGCCGCGTGAACAAGAGGATCAGGTTTTATCAAGCCTCATCGAGCGAGATGTTCGGCCGCGTGCGGGAAGTGCCGCAGACGGAATCGACGCCTTTCTATCCGCGCAGCCCCTACGGCGTGTCGAAGGTGTTCGGTCACTACATCACGGTGAATTTCCGCGAGAGCTACGACCTGTTTGCCGTGTCGGGCATTTTGTTCAATCACGAGTCACCCCGGCGCGGACTCGAATTCGTGACGCGCAAAGTGACCGATGGCGTTGCACGCATCAAGCTCGGCCATGCCGACAAGCTGCCGCTCGGCAACCTCGACGCGTGTCGCGACTGGGGTTTTGCGGGCGACTACGTTCGCGCGATGTGGCTCATGCTGCAGCAGGACGAGCCCGACGACTATGTCATTGCCATGAACGAAGCCCACTCCGTCAGGGAGCTGGTGGAAATCGCGTTCGAGCATGCGGGTCTGGACTGGAAGCGATACGTCGTCACCGATCCGCGGTTTCTCCGCCCCGCGGAGATCGATCATCTGATCGGCAATCCGGAGAAGGCGCGCGCGAAGCTTGGCTGGGAGCCCAATGTCGATTTTCCGCAGCTGGTGAAGATGATGGTGGACGCGGATCTCGAACGTGTTCGATCCGGCCTCGTATCGGTGTAAGTTCGACCGACATTGTCAGACCCGGCCTCAGTCCCCGCCCGGTCGACGCGAGAATTCACATGGTCACGGGTTCGCGGCCCACAGGTCCGCCACACGAGCGCCAATGGCCAGACACGACGTCAGCCCGGGCGAATCGATGCCGGCCACCTGAATGACGCGCGGGTTCAGGCGATCGCGCTCGATCAGAAAATCCGCGAACGCGCGATCCGGCCCGTGCAGCTTCGCGCGAATGCCGGTCCCACCGGGCTGGAGATCAGCGATGGTGAGCTCGGGCAGCAGCGCCCGTG
The DNA here is from genome assembly GCA_035637635.1 of Vicinamibacterales bacterium. Lineage (GTDB taxonomy): Bacteria > Acidobacteriota > Vicinamibacteria > Vicinamibacterales > UBA2999 > DASPWV01. The sequence goes on from DASPWV010000271.1 coordinate 2,304, forward strand.
CCGGCTCGACGAACGCCTCAATCGGCAACCGATTGCTTTCGTAGTCGTCCCGCGCGTCCTGATAACACGTCGTCGGTCCGAGCAGCACGCTGCCCCAGGTCGTTTTCACCAGATGCACTCCAAGTCCGACGCCGTGCGGCAGCGGATATACGAGACCATTCACCCAATGACGTCGTGACGGCGCAAGCTCCACGTACTCGCCTCTGCACGGAAAAATCGTGAACTCGATCCCGCCGAGGAGACGCGACACCTCGTCGGCGTAAAGACCGGCGGCGTTGACAACGGTCCCGGCCTCGAAACGTTCGTGAGGAGTGGCGAGCTCGACCGCGCCGCCTCGCGTGTCCGCTCCAATGAGTGGACTGCCCACGAGCAAGGCCACGTCTCGATCGCGACAAAGATTCACGA
>DASPWV010000272.1:0-7247 GCA_035637635.1 Vicinamibacterales bacterium
AAGGCGGCGCTCGAAGCGTCAGTGCGCTATCTCGCCGCGGATCTTGGCGCGGAGAACATTCGGGTGAACGCGATCTCGGCTGGCCCCGTCAAGACGCTGGCCGCAGCCGGCATCGGCGGCTTCTCCACGATTCTCGGTATCGTGCGCGACAGAGCGCCGCTCAAGCGAACCATCGACGCGTCCGAAGTTGCGGATGCAGCGGTCTTTCTGCTGAGTCCGGCCAGTCGCGCCATCACCGGCGAAGTCGTTATGGTCGACGCGGGCTATCACATCACCGGCATGTAAGGGTTCAAGGGTTCAAGGGTTCAAGGGTTCAAGGGTTCAAGGGTTCAAGGGTTCAAGGGTTCAAGGGTTCAAGGGTTCAAGCGTTCGAAGGTTCAAAGGTTCGAAGGTTCAAAGGTTCAAAGGTTCTCGAGTCGTCAGGTGCTGAAGCTCTCCGTAAGAATGCGTTCCGGAGAGATGCCGGCCGCGACGAGCAACTTTGTGACGCTGTTGACCATTCCAGGTGGGCCGCAGATCGCACAGCGCGTCTCAGTGGTGTGGACTACCGATTGAATCAGCCTGGCGTCGATACGACCGCGCGGGCCGAGCCACTGTTCCTTTCCTTCTCGTGTCACCGTGAAGCGCACATCGACGCGACGCTCCGCCGCCCGGTCGCGCAGCTCGCTTTCATACGCGAATTCATCGGCGCTCCGTGCGCTGTAGACGAGGGCCAGGCGTATGTCCGCTTGCCGTTCGAGCAGATCCCACAGCATCGAGCGCAGCGGAGCGATGCCCGTTCCGCCGGCAACCAACAACACGTCGCGCGTGTCGAGGTCGACGGGCAAGGTGAAGGTCCCGAACGGGCCGTCGACGTCGAGAGGTGTGCCGATTGACATCTCTTCGAGATGTGGCGCGTCTTCATCGGCATCGTCTATCTGGACGAGAAACTCCAGCGTATGAGCATCTGCGGCTTGTCTCGGCGAGGACGCAATCGAGTACGGCTTTCGCAGCGGAGAGCCGGGGCGGCCAATGACCGCGGCCTGGCCGGCGGCAAAGGGGAAGGGGCCGGCGCCGAGGTCGAGACGGATGATGCGCGTCCGCGGCGTGGCACGCACGGACTCGCGGAGCGGAAGGACGAGTCGCACGATACGACTCGATCCTAACAGCGTGTGGCTAGAGGCCTTCGAAAGCCTGACCCCGCGCCTGCAAACGTTCGCTATCCGCGAAGATTGACTTCAGTGCCGTCCGCTGCGTTGCTGACCGGCCGGTCGTCGCGTGGGTTCACCGATGCCGTCGCATGCTCGACGGGGGCGACGGGCTGCGGAGGCAGCTCTAGTTTGCGCAGGGTTTTATCCCGATACATACGGCTGTCGCCTGTTGCCAACAACTCTTCGTAGGTATCGCCGTCGCTAGGATAAATTGCGGCGCCGACGCTTGCAGCCATCGGCGCACGCTGCGAGAGTCGTGGCTCGAACACGAGGTGATCGACCGCACGTTGCAGCTCGAGCCGTTTGTACTCGGCTTCGTCCGGACCGCAGTCCGACAGCACGACGATGAACTCGTCGCCCGCGTAGCGGACGCAGATGTCGTAGGGACGGATTGCTGCGCGCAGCGCGGCGCCGACCTCTCGTAACGCCCGATCGCCGATCTGGTGTCCGTAGTTGTCGTTGATGTCTTTGAAGTTGTCGAGGTCGATGACAAGCAGCGCGACATGCGATTTCAAACGCTCGGCACGCGCCAGCTCGCGCTCGAGATGCATCACCATGAACCGAGTGTTCGGCAGTCCGGTCAGCGCGTCCGTCAGCGAGTCTTCCTGCGTCTGCTCGAAGATGACGGCGTTGTAGATGACAGCCGATGCCTGCTCGGTCACTCGATCCAGCAACCGGCGATGTTCGTCGGTATAGAAATCGGGCTGCACATGGTACAGCGCAAGCGCTGCCACGAAGCGATCGTTTGCGACGAGCGGCACGACAATGGCCGAGTGGAGGGTTGTGGAACGCGGCGAGAGTCCTGCGGCTTCGAAGTCGCTGCTTGGCCGCGCGTTGACGAGCGGCTGCCGATTGCGCGCGACCCAGCCGACCAGCCCCTCGCCGCTCCGGATGACCATCGGCGGAAACGCCTGCGCGTCGACGCCGGAGACAAAGCCGCAGCGCAGCGTTTCGCTCTTGGGCTCGTACAGGAAGAGCACGCACGAGGAGAACGGCACAACACTCGTCAACTTCGACGCGATCAGCGCCATGCTGTCCGATACCCCAAGGCTCGTCCCCATGGTCTGGGCCAGCTCATATAGTGCGTAGATTTCCCGGTGTGCCCCCGCGATGTCGTGCACGAGCGGCAAGGACGCCGGCTCGAGCCGCTGCGCCTCGCGCGTGAGCGAATCGAGCAGTGACAGGAATTTTTCGACGCACTTCGCATCGAGAGCCTTGCCGGCTTCCTGCTGCAGCAGCGCAATTGCCGCGTCGCGAGTCATGGCTTTGTGGTACGGCCGGTCGGACGTGAACACGTCAAAGTGATCGACCACGGAGAGGATGCGAGCGCCAAGCGGTATCTCGTCGCCCTTCAAGCCGTAGGGATACCCTTTGCCGTCCCAGCGCTCGTGATGGCTCAAGATCAGCTCCGCGACTGGATGCGGGAACGGGACCGAGCTCAGGATCTTCGCGCCTACTTCGGGATGCACGCGAATCTTCTGGAATTCTTCTTCGGTGAGCGGCCCGGGTCTCGACAGGATGTGCTCGGGGATGGCGAGCTTACCGATATCGTGCAGCAGTGCCGCGGTTCTGACCCCGAGCACCTCCCCCGGTGACATGCCAAGGGCTTGTGCCACCGCAGTGGCGTATAGCTGCACGCGCCGAATATGCCCCTGGTCGGTTTGATCCTTCGCGTCAATCGCCAGCGCGAGCGCCTCGAGGGTTGCGAGGTGCAAATCGGCGAGCTCGATCGATCGCTGCCCGGCGCCATTGCGCGCGCGCATCGAATCGTAAAAAGCGCGCAGCGCGATGGCCGTCACTAGCGCAAGTGTGGCCATTGCCAGATAGCGCATCCACTGTTGGTTGCTTGAAGCCGGGATGAGCAGCAGAAGGACAAACAGGGTCCCGCCCGCGATGACTCCCCAGAGCAGTCCCTGATTTCGAGCGGAGAACGCACTCATGAATGGAATTCAGTTGGCCCAGAACCTGTCGGCGAAGCAAGGGGCCGCTCTGCAATCACACTGGCCGCCACCAGTTACTGCAGTTACGCTCCGCCGCGTCCAAGGTCCGGTCAGGTAACAAACAAATCGCCCGAAGGCGAAAGGCAACACCCCGAGGGTACCGTAGGAGTTTCCCTTCCGGCAAGTCGTAAATGCGCGCAGAACTGCCGAGGCGACGACAGTTTTTCACGGTTTCTGATGTGCTGGCGCGTTTGGTCGATCGCCAGACCGGCTAAACGGCGGCGCGGGGCTGACGCCGACGCGACGACGCCGGCGGTGCCTCTAACCCGTACTCGTCGATTTTGCGGTAGAGCGTGCCACGGCTGATCTGCAGCACGCGCGCAGCTTCGAGCTTGTTCCAGCCGACTGCCTCGAGCACGCGGATGATATGCGCGCGCTCGGCATCGCGCAGCGATGGCAATCCGGTCGTGGTCTCTTCCTCGATCACGCTTCCGCGCCCGTGCAGGAACTCGATATCGCTGTCGCGGATCACGCGGCCCGGCGCAGACAACGCCGCGCGTGACACCGTGCTCTCCAACTCGCGAATGTTGCCGGGCCAGTGATAGCGCGTGAGCAGGATCATGGCTTCGGGCGAAAACTGTTTCGCATCGAGAGGCATTCCGTTCGAGGCGCAGTAGCGTGCGAGAAAACGCCCTGCAAGGACGGGAATGTCGACAGCGCGCTCGCGCAGCGACGGCAGGCGAATCGCAAACGCGTTGACGCGGTAGTAGAGGTCTTCGCGGAAGCGTGCTTCGCGCACGAATTCATCCAAGGGACGATTCGTCGCGGAAATGAGGCGAAAATCGACGTGAATGAGCTTGCTTCCACCGAGCCGCTCGAAGCGGCGCTCTTCGAGCACACGCAGCAACTTGGCTTGCGCGACGAGGGTCAGGTCACCAATTTCATCGAGGAACAACGTGCCGGCGTTGGCAAGCTCGAGTCGGCCGGGCTTCCGATCGTTTGCACCGGTGAACGCACCTCTTTCGTAACCGAAGATTTCAGACTCGAAGAGCGTATCCGGCAGGGCGGCGCAGTTGACCGCCTGAAAGCGCTCCTCGCCCCGGCGTGACAACTCATGGATCATGCGCGCGACGACTTCCTTGCCGGATCCGGTCGGGCCGAGAATCAGCACGGAGATATCTGACTTGGCCGCGGTACGAATCCATTCGAAAATCGCGAGCATCTTCTCGTCGCGGCCAATCATTTCGCGGAAGCGCTGAACGGATGGCGACGTGTCTTCGATCCCCATCGCGGCACGGCGCTCGAGAAAGGTATCGAGGAGCTGCACGAGCGCTTCCTGATCGGGCCGCGCCGCGAGGTATTTGGGAGGATCGCCAGCGACCTTCTGGACGACGCCGAATTCGACCAGTTCGCGAACGCAGTTGTCGACGTCGAGCCGCATGCGGCCAAACGTCTGCATCAGCGATTCGATGTCGAACGACTCGTCAGGTCTTGCGCTCATATAGCGAAGGATGCCTGCGCGAAGCGGGGACTGCACGAGCGTCTTGAAACGCGCCTCGAGATCGATCTCGCCGCGCCGAGGCGCTCCATGAGTGGCGCGACGGGCGGCGAATGTCAGGTCATCCACGAGCCGGCGCCTCCCGCGGCTCCCCGCGATAGTAGGCGGTTTGATACTGCTCGATGAGCGCCTTCATTCGAATTGCGTCCTTCTTGCGGTGGCCGTGGCACTTGACGGGACTGGCGCCGCCGCTCGTCTCGATCAAGACGTCGGAAAACAACAGATGCGTGTGTATGCCAACCGACGCGACATGCGCCAGGTGAATCGAGTGCTCGTGTCGGCCAAACATCCCAGGTGTGTAGTGGACCACGTTGGTTGGCGTGATCAATACCTGTGTCGGCAGGAACAGGTTGCCGCGTGAGAGGCGGCTGGCGCGGAACACGTCGCCCGGCGCAAAAGGCCGTCCTTTCCACCAGAGGAACACCGCCGGCAGCAGCAGCACCGTCAGTGCGATGAGAACGACGGGGACCAGCCGGTCCGCCACACCGGAATGCTACTCTATCGAAGGACACATGCCGCACCGATCGCCGGGTTCCCCCCAGAGATCACCGAAATCCTTCCTCTCCGGCAAGCCAATCCGCTACTACCGACCGCAGGGCAGCCGCGACATCAAACACCTGATTGACGAGGGCTTTCAAGCGTTTAATGCAGCCCGTCTGGGTGAGGCGTGCAGGATCTACGCGGACAGGATGCTGGCCAAGGCGCACGACACGACCATCGGTCTCACGATCGCCGGCGCCATGACACCGGCTGGTCTCGGTGGCTGCATCATCGAGCTGATGGCGCGCGGCCTCGTGGACTTCATCATCAGTACGGGCGCCAACCTGTATCACGATCTGCACTACGCGCTGAACTTCACGTTGCACCGCGGCTCCCCGTTTCTCGATGACCGTGTGTTGTACGAGCAGGGCGTGATCCGCATCTACGACGTCCTGTTTCCGGCAAAGATCCTCCTCGACACGGATGCATTCATCCGGAATTTTCTGGTCGAGAGCGCGCTCGACGGCGCCGTTTCCACGTCGGAATTTCACTACGCGCTCGGCGAGCACCTGCGGCAGGTGCGCCCGGGTTGCGAGGAGTACTCGGTCGTCGCCAGCGCGGCCGCGTTCGGCGTGCCGCTCTACACGTCGTCGCCCGGCGACAGCTCGATTGGGATGAACGTCGCCTTTCACGAGCTGATGCAGGGTGGAACGGTCATGATCGATCCGAGCAAGGACGTCAACGAGATCTGCGCGATCATCCTCGCCGGCGACAAGAACGGATGCGTGATTCTTGGCGGCGGATCGCCGAAGAATTTCTACCTCCAGGGTCAACCGACGCTCTGGGAGGTGTACGGCATTCCGAAAGGCGGTAATGACTACTTCATTCAGATCACCACCGACCAGGTCGTTTGGGGCGGGCTGTCGGGCGCCACGCCGTCTGAAGCGGTGAGCTGGGGGAAAGTGAATCCCGGCGTGCTTCCCGACACGGTCGTCACGTACGCCGATTCGACGATTGCCTTCCCGCTCTTTTGCGAATACGCGTGTGCTCACAAGAACGGCCGCAGGAAACGCAAGGCGCTCGTGCACAAGCGCGACGCGCTCGTTGCGGCACTGAAATCCGAGGCCGTGCGGCTACGCAAGACGGAAACGGTGAAAGGCGCGTCCCGCAAGCGCAAGGCAGTGCTGACGCGCAGCTGATTGCGAATGGGCACCCTCTGGTCCGAGCTGGCTCCGCTCGCCCACCACGTGGCCGATGGGCCGCGCGTTTACGCGGATGCCAATATACCCGCGGGTCTCGTGACGTTCATGCGCGCGACGCTTGGCTGGGACGTGCTTTTTGTGCTGGAGCATCCCGATTTGCGGCGCGCGCGTGATATCGCGCACTTCCGCCTGGCGCAGCAACTGCGCCGCACGTTGCTCACCCTGGATCGCGACTATCTGGACGACCGCGATTTTCCACCGGGGGAAACAGCCGGCGTGCTCGTCATCTCCGCGCCGGACGAGCGCGGCCTGCAGAAACTATTGAAGAAAATCGATCGCGAGCTTTTTCACGCGGGCGCAGACGATCGAGTTGCCTTGCCCCTCGATAAATCCAAGCTGCAAGTGTTTCCCCAACTCGAGGGAGGCGACTGACAGGGCCCTTCGAAGCGGGCAAGTCATCGGGTGCACAACCGCCGGATTAGACTCAGAATCTAAGGCGCTCATGAACGTAGGACTCGAAGTCACCGAATCGGCGGTTCGCGCCGTTGCTCTCTCGGACGAGGGTGAAGTGATGGTGCGTGTCGCGTCGCCGGTCGCCGATGGCGGCACGGCACGAGCGATTCGAGAGACGCTTCTGAGGGTCAAGCGGGACGCACGACGTGAAATCTCGCGCGCGGCTGTCGCAGTGCCGCTCGCGCGATTGCCGTCGAATGACATCGTCGCCGCGTTTGCCGAGATCTTCCCAGGTGTCGACCCAGTCACTGTTTCTGCCGGCGTCGCTACCGTTATCGCCGAGAGCTGGTGCGGAGCCGCTCGCGGCCTTCAGCATGTCGTGACGCTGGGAATTGGCGACCATGTGACCGCCGGGATCCTCATC
>DASPWV010000273.1:0-6578 GCA_035637635.1 Vicinamibacterales bacterium
GTGATCGTGTCAACCGTCGCGATTCGAGCGACGGCGTCAGCACGCGACATCACCACATCAGTAGATCTCCAGATCACAAAACCAGATCGCCCAATCAACACGTCGCCAGATTCGCCGACCGGCTATATCTGCCCGATGCACCCGAATATCGTCTCGGCGACACCGGGGAAATGCAGCATCTGCGGAATGGCTCTTGTACCCGGCGATCCGATGGCAACGGCGTACTACACGGTGAAAGTGGATGTCGCCCCCCGCGCGATCAAACCTGGCGCCAGGGCACGCGTCACGTTCAACGTGTTCCATCCACTTACCGGCGCACGAGTGACCGACTATGCCGAGGTGCATGACAAGCGTTATCACCTGTTCATCATCAGTCGCGATTTGAAATATTTTGCGCACGAACATCCGCAACCTGCAGCAGACGGAAGCTGGACGATCGATGTGACGCTTCCGCAGGCGGGCCACTATCTTCTGCTCTCGGATTTCCTGCCGACCGGCGGAGGGCCGCAGATGATCGCCACGCCGCTTGTCACCGCCGGCTACGAAGGCGACCTGACCACGTCGATTCCGACGTTAGAGCCCGATGCTGAGTGGTCGAAGGTCGTGGACGGAGTGAAAGTCGAATTGACGCTCACGCGGCCCCAGCTCTTTTCCGGCGAGGACGTGGACCTGCCGTTTCATTTCAGCGACGCGAAAACAGGCGAGCCGCTGCACGACCTGCAGCGGTATCTCGGCGCCTTCGCGCACGCGCTCATCGTCAGCGAAGATCTCGTCGAGTACCTTCACACGCATCCCAAGGAGATGCTCGAAGGAACGGAGATCAAGACGGGCGGCGGGCCTGATGTGATCTTCGATGCGTTCTTTCCGCGCTCCGGGAGATACCGTGCCTGGATTCAATTCCAGCGCAACGACCATCTGTCCACGATGCCGTTTACGTTCGACGTCCCGCCGTTCACCGGTCGGTAACGCGTCCAGCCGGCACAGTCACGAGGTGCATCGCGGGACGGCCGGTGACGCGCTTGTCTCCGTTGTTGTTCTCATAGGCCGTCATGACCAATCGTGTGCCCGGCGCGAGCGCAACAGGCTCGCGAAACACGTAGGGCGTGGGCCAATCGCGCCTCACATCTTTCACCCACAAAAGAGGCTCCGCCACGCCGTCGGGGGCGATTGAAGCGAGCTCGAGCGATTTCGTGCGCTCAGTCAGCTCGGGCCAAATCGCGAGCACCTCGCGAGGTGCGGAGATTGAAAGCGCCGCGCGTACTCGATTCGATGGTTGCCCTGCGGCCGCATCAGCGGTGCCTGCGACTATCGTTTCAGCCACAGCTTCACGCGCCGGTTTACCGGCAGCGAAATACAGCCCGAGCTCGCTTTTATCGACGACCGGCTCCTCGATTGCGCGGTAGCCGATCTCCAACGTGAGCTTTGCCCGCGAAGGCAACTGATAGCCGACATCCGCTGGTAGCGTGAACGAGGTTTGCCACGGCGTCCAGGACCACAACCAGCGGCCGCTCGCGGAATCGCCCACGGATGCATAGCGGACGACGCGCCGATCGCCCGGCTTGAACGCAAGCGCTTTGATGGTCCGAGGGGTTGTCAACGTGGTGCGGAGCTCGAAACGATGAATCTGATCGCCCGACCCTGGCGCGACGGTGAAAGGGGCCTCGACGGCAACCACTTCGTCCGGCGCGCCTCGCTCCCATTGAGGCTCGGCCGGAACGTAGACAGGCGGGATGTTCTCTTCGGCCTTCACGACACCGCTCGGCGCGCCGCCATCGGCCCACGAGAGAATGATGTCCATCTCGCGCTGCGTCAGACCAAGGTCGTTGGCGAACTCGCCGAAGCCGTGCACTGCACCCCACGGCGGCATGTGGCGGGCGAGGATCTCTTCGCGAATTGCGCGCGCCCACGGCCGTGCAAGCTCATAGGTCGTCAACGGCATCGCAAGATTGTTCTCGCTGTGACACTGAAAGCACTTTCGCTGAAAGATCTGCGCGATTTCCTTCTTGAAGATGATCGGCGTGGTGATGGGCTTGTGCGAATACACCGGCCGCTCTGCCATCAACCAGATGAGCAGCACGACACTTCCGATTGCCGCCGCGCTCCCAATAACTCGCCGCATCAGCTCAATCTTATCTGGAAGGTTCCTTGGTCTTCCGGTGCCGATCGAAGAAGTCGAACATGGCCGCAAGATTCGGCACTACGACGTCGCGATGCGTGCCGCCCGGCACCTCGACGTATGTAACCTCCGTACCGATCTTCTCCAGCGCGGCGACAATGGTTCGCGAACCCGCCACAGGCACTGTCGTGTCGGCGTCTCCATGCACGACGAATTGCGGAATGGCTTTCATCCGATCCGCCGTAGCGGGACGCGCGAAGCCTGCGAACGGCGCAATTGCCGCCCAGATATCCGGATATTTCGCCGCCAACGCCCACGTGCCAATCGCGCCCATCGAGTGTCCCATCAGATAGATTCGGGCATCGTCGATTTTGTAGTCCGCACGCATTCGGCGCAGCACTTCCATGACATCCTGCTCGCCGAGCTGAGCCTGACGCTCGGCGGCGGCGGCCAACGAGAGGCCGATTGACGCGCCGTAAAAACTGTCCACTCGAAACCCCAGCGGCGCGGCGACGATGTAGCCCCGTTCGGCCGCAAGCGCCGGCAGACGTTTGCCGTAGCTGTCGAAGAACGCGTCCTCGGTCCCTCCGAGGCCGTGCAGCGCGATGATGAGCGGGAACGCCCTGGCGCCGTCGTACGACGCCGGCACCAACAGCCGATACGGCATGATTTCATTCGCGTCCTGGAGCAGATAGTGACGCTCGAAATCGCCTGTGCGTCCGACGAACGGGTCCTTCTTCGTCTTCGCGACGGCGGCAGCGACGGTCTCCGTCGCGGCGAGCTCTGGTTCGAGCTCGAAGGTCCCAAAGCTCACCACCCCGTCGTTGATCTTGCGGACGACGTCCCCGAGGTATCGCAGGTCTGCCTGCGTGGTGTCCGGCGCTTTGCTCGCTGCGCTTTCCAATGCGCGAAGGCGTGCATCGAGACCTTTGTGAATGGCAACCGGGAGCGTTGCTCTACCCAACAGTCGGTCCTGATCCCGCACCTCGATCGCAAGCGTGTACGCGCCGTCCGGCACGGTGGCGACGTTCAGATCGATCTTGAATGGCGACTCTCGAAGATCGCGGCCGACGCCGTCAAATGTGCCCAGCTCAATTGGGGACGAAGTGGTGGACGTTTGCTGACTACGGTTCTGCACAACGCCGGGCCGGGCGGAAGCACTCGCCGTCGTCAGAGGCATGCCGTCCAGGCCGAGGGGTGGAGGAACGCGCACCCGAAGGGTCGCGTGAGCTCGATGGCAGGCGCAAAGATTTGTTCGAGCCGTACGCGGTACGGCACCGACGAATCGATGATGAGCCGATCTGTTCGAATCGTGAGGGCGGCTTGGAACTCGCTGATGTCGGTCCAGGGCGTGCCGCCGAGCAACGTCATCCCTTTCGCCAGCAACCGCCGCACTTCGCCGCCGCGCCCGAGCCGCACGGCTTCGGCGATCTCGCGATCGATTTGATCGATCTGCACTTTGAGCTCGCCCTCTGGCTTGACCGTCGCCTTGCGCGTGTTGTACTCAACGCGCAGGGACGAGAGGTTGGGTAGCGCCTGGGTGAACGCCGTGGCGGACGCCAGAGCGAGGGCGACGACGCAAATTGTGGCCAGGCGGCGGGGTGACATGTCGCGATGCTACAACAGCTGTGCACCGGCCTTCAGCATGCGTATGCTTTCAGGAGGCGCTAACGAACGATGGACGATCGAATCCACACGATTCGAGCCTGGTTCGACGCGGCAACGCGCATCGTCGCGTTGACGGGCGCGGGCATCTCCACCGACTCAGGTATTCCGGACTTCAGAGGACCGCAGGGCGTCTGGACGAAAAATCCGAACGCCGAGAAACTGTCGAACATCCACCATTACATGACGGATCCGGAGGTGCGAAAGCTTTCCTGGCAAAGCCGCCTCGAGCATCCAGCGTGGCACGCCGAGCCGAACGCCGGCCACTGCGCGATCGCGGCGCTCGAGCGACGCGGGCGGCTGCACGCGCTCATCACGCAGAACATCGACGGCCTCCACCAAAGAGCGGGCAATTCTCCCGCGAAAGTCATTGAAGTACATGGCACGATGCGCGAGGCGATGTGCATGCGATGCGATTGGCGCGGGCCGATGGAGGCGGTGCTCGATCGCGTGCGCGCGGGGGAGAGCGATCCGCCGTGCACATGTTGCGGCGGAATCCTGAAGAGCGCCACCATCTCCTTCGGGCAGGCGCTCATTCCGGACATCATCGACCGCGCGATGCGCGCGGCGGAAGAAAGCGATTTGCTGCTCGCCGTCGGCACGAGTTTGCAGGTGTACCCGGTGGCCACTGCGGTACCGCTCGCTAAATCCACTGGCGCTCGGGTCGTAATCGTGAACGCAGAGACGACGCCGTTCGACGACATTGCGGACGCCGTGCTGCGGCAGCCGATTGCCGAAGTCCTGCCCTGTTTGTGGTAGCGTCTGGCATCCGATGGAAGCGATGATCTTCTGCGGCATCCAGGCCAGCGGAAAGACGACGTTTTACCGCGAGCGGTTTTTCGACACGCACGTGCGAATCAGCTTGGATCTCCTGCGGACGAGGAACCGCGAAGACGCGTTTCTGACGACGTGTTTTCAGACGCGTCAGCCGTGCGTGATCGACAACACGAACGCCACCAAAGCCTCGCGCGAGCCGTACATTTCGCGCGCCAAAGCTGCCGGATTTCGCGTTGTCGGCTACTTCTTTTCAACAGATCCCAAAGCCGCATTCGACAGGAACCGCAAGCGGCCAGGCAAGGCGAACATTCCGCCGGGCGGGTTGTTCGGCACCTACAAACGTCTCGAGCCTCCGACGATCGAAGAAGGCTTCCAGCAGCTCTTCAAAGTGGAAATTGCCGCGTCCGGCGGCTTCACCGTAACGTCAATGTCTGAACGAGGGCAGCCATGTTGACAACTCGATTGCGACACGTTGGGTATTCAGCGGCGCTGGTGGCGTTTGGCTTTGCAATCGGACATCTCACGGCCGGCGTTACGGTGCTTCACGGCCAACCGGCAACGCGCGTATTTGAGATCCGGACCTACACGGCGCCTGAGGGGAAGCTCTCGGACTTGCACAAGCGATTTCGCGATCACACGGTCCGAATTTTCCAACGACACGGCATGACGAGCATTGGTTACTGGACGCCGCAGGATGCGCCGCTCTCGCAGAACACGCTCATCTACATCCTGGCGCACCCGAGCCGCGATGCGGCCAAGCAGAATTGGGCAGCGTTCCAGGCCGATCCGGAGTGGAAGAAGGTCGCCGCCGAATCGCAGGTGAACGGCCGGATTGTCGAAAAAGTCGAAGCCGTTTTTGTCGATCCAACGGATTACTCACCGATCAAGTAAGGAGGTCGTCATGAGCAATATCGACCGCGCGCGCATCGTTCTCGGATTCTGGCTTGCTGCGACGCTTGTCGTATCGGTCGCCGCGCAGGCAACGAACGTGACTGGGAAATGGATCTTTGACGTGCAAACCGACGCCGGCAGCGGCACACCGACAGTCGTCTTCAAGCAGGAAGGCGAAAAACTGACGGGACATTACACCGGTCAACTCGGCGACACCGATTTTGCCGGTACCGTCAAAGGAAACGAGATCACCTTTTCGTTCAAAGGGGAGACACAGGGCACCAATTTCACCGTGACGTATACGGGAATAGTGGAGAAAGACACGATCAAGGGATCTGTGGACATCGGAGGCCTCGCCTCCGGCACCTTCACGGGAAAGCGGCAGTGAGAGCGTGACGCTGGGCGTGGGCAGCGAAACGCCGGAAACGTGCTGCTCGCGCTCAGCACGCCTGGTGGCGCTGTTACGCGCCACGAGTGTGTGTTTTCGTCTTTCGTGTTTTTGCGCTCTCGCGTCCGGTGTCGTGCTTTCGTGTTGTCGTGCTCACCAGCCGGCGTAGGCGCCAAGATTCTCGTAAACGAACACCATCATGGCGCCGGCGAGGCAGATCATCGCGTACATGCTCGGCCGCACATTGGGCAGCATCTCTTCGCGCACGACGGGCCAGGCGACAAGTCCATACACATACACGGCAATCGCGGCGGGCCACGGCGCGGGCACCTCTGCGCCGCGAAGAACCACGGCGACGAGAACGGCGATAGCCGTCGCAAACACGTACTGTTGGCGAACGTAAGTCACGCAAATACTCCGAGTTGGGAGGGGTCGCACTTCGGCGGGGTTCCGAAGCTCTGCCGCAATTTTATCGCAAAAAAGGCGAAGTGGCATCCCCCTTCCGGCGGGGAGACCCGCAAAAACTGCGGACAAAGCGCAAAAACCCTCGGCAAATTGCCGAAAAGGGGCAGGCCCTTTTTCTGTCAGATTGCGGAAAGGGGCAGGCCCCCTTTTTCTGTCACTGCTTCCGTGAGTTTCCAAAGTCCCTTTCGCTGCCGGAATTCGGCCAAACGCCTTAATCGTAGGGCCCGCCCATCGCCGGGCACTATTCATCGAGCCCGCTCGCGTAAACCCTCCCCG
>DASPWV010000274.1:0-12621 GCA_035637635.1 Vicinamibacterales bacterium
GTTGGTCGTTCGGGGACTCCGCGGAGACGAGAATTGGCTGATCAACCCGGAATGGGTTGCGCGCCAGGGCGTTCGCGCGTTCATCGGTCTGCCGCTGATAGACGATGCAGGCGTCGTTGGCGTGCTGGCGATCTTCGACCGCGAGATTCCTGACGATCGCATTCTTTCAGAGCTCGCGCTCGTGGTTGACGTCGCCGCCGCGCGAGTTCCCGATCTCCGCGCCCGCAGACCTCCGTCCCCGTTAGCGACCTCCATCCCTTCCGGCGGGGACGGAGGTCTCTGGGAGGGACGGAGGTCGCCCGTCACGCGCGCGGAGTTTCGCCGGCTCGAGAGAGGGAACATCGAGGCCGCACTCGCACAGACTCAGGGTCGCGTCTTTGGCGAGACGGGAGCCGCAGTGCTGCTGGGGATGAAGCCGACAACTCTGGCCTCCAGAATCAAAGCGCTCGGCATCAACCGCAGATGACTCGAGCAAAACGACACGCCTCTATTTGACGGTTAACGGATCGCCGGTGCGGTGCTCCTGGATTTGATACCGCAGGAACACATGGATCGCGGCCAGCGCTTCACGGTTGGTAGTGACGATCCGCACGCGACCACCCGTCGTGGTCTCCTCGAACGAGTACGTGACCATCGTCGTCAGCCGTTGCAGCGCGGCAACCCCGGGTGGGACTTCGGCGTGTGTGGCAAACGGTGTCTCGAAGTTGCCCTCAGCGAATGCCGCGGCGATCTGCCGCAGGTGAAGGCGAATCGCCTCGCGATTCGTGTGGTCCGAAGGATCGCGTACATCCACTTGAATGACCCCACCCTGCGTTGTCACGCGGAAGTGATGCGTGACCTTGTCCTGATCGAAGCCCATGGCGGCCGCGCCGCGTTTTTTCAAGTCGTCTTCCTTGCGCATCTGCGACATGTGGTCTTCGTGTGTCATTCCCGGCGGCATCGCGGCATGCTGCGCCGCTCCGGCGATTGATGCGTCGAACGTGAGCAACAGCGCCAGGACGATGATCGAACGAGCGTGTGTGTTCATGCATCGAGCCTAAACCTTCGAGTCGACTGCAAGGTCAAGCCCGAAGTACCATCGCGATCGTGAGTGCTCTTCTTTCAATCGGCGAAGTGGCCGCGGCTGCCGGGGTGAAGACCGGCACCATTCGCTACTACGAGCAGATGGGCCTCGTTCCAAACGCCGCGCGCACGCCGGCGGGATATCGTCAATATCCACCGGACGTGGTTCACCGCCTCAAAGTAATTCGCAACGCGCAGCGGTTCGGGTTTGCCCTCCGCGACATCGCTGACTTCTTCCGCGTGCGTGCCGCGGGCGGGAAACCGTGCGAGCGAGTGCGCGCGGCCGCCGAGCGGATGGTCACCGCTGTGGACGTGGAGATCAGCGAACTGATCGCCAGGCGGCAGCAGATGCTTGACACGCTGCAACTCTGGGATCGCCTGCTCGAGCAGGCGCCCGGCGGCAGCCGCGCGTACCTGCTTGAAGCGCTCGGCGAGTCTGTTCGAGCGCGGCGACGCCGCGCGCCGTCACGTGGTTCACGTTGAAGCAGGAACTCGAACTCGTGGGTCCGGGCGCGAAAGACCGTGGCTCTTCGAACACAGGTGGCCGCCGTCAGCCGATGATCGTGAGGGTGCCGCCACTACCAACCGCGCTCGTGAGCTCGCCGAGTCCGTGGGGCACGACGATGCACCGCGCGCAGCGACAGGGTGGCCAATCGTGGATGAAACAGCCGCCGGCGCCACTGCCCTGTGCGCAGCTCCTGCTGCTTTTCCCACGCCGCGACGTGGTCCGGGGTCGATCGCGTCAACACGTGGACGAGGCGCCCCCCGGCGACGCCCGTCAGCGTGCCGATCCGGAATGCGTAGCGTAGGTGGCCCATTTACTGGCGGAGGGAGAGGGATTCGAACCCCCGGTACGGTTTCCCGTACAGTGGTTTTCAAGACCACCTGTTTCAACCACTCACACATCCCTCCGACGGCCATTTTATTCGGAAAGCTGCGCGTTGACAGTCCGCCACAGCGTTTGCGTCGGGTTCGACCGAGACCAGCGCCGTGGAGGACGTGGATCGCGCCACTCGACTCACCTGGCCAAGTTGACAATCAGCTGATTGTCGACGGGCTCACTGCCTGGGCTCGATGACTTCCCGTCCGTTCATGAACGACCGCAGCGCCTCTGGAATCACCACCGAACCATCGCGCTGCTGGTTGTTTTCGAGAATGGCGATCAGCGTGCGTCCCACGGCTAGGCCGCTGCCGTTGAGCGTGTGTACGAAATCTGCCTTGCCTGTCCCCTCCGGCCGGAATTTGATACTCGCGCGGCGCGCCTGAAACGCCTCGCAGTTGGAGCACGAGGAGATCTCCCGATACGCGTTTTGACTCGGCAGCCACACCTCGATGTCGTACGTCTTGGCCGATGAAAAGCCGGTGTCTCCCGTGCACAGGAGCACCGTGCGATGCGGCAAATCGAGTTTCTGCAGAATGCGTTCGGCGTCGGCCGTCAGGCCCTCGAGCTCGTCGTACGATGTCGCTGGTGCGCTGAATTTGACGAGCTCCACTTTGTCGAACTGATGTTGTCGAATGAGACCGCGAACGTCGGCGCCGTGCGAGCCCGCTTCGCTCCGAAAGCACGGCGTGTAGGCCGTGTATTTCAGCGGCAGCGTTCGACCGTCCAGAATCTCTGCTCGATGGAGATTCGTCAGCGGGACTTCCGCTGTAGGAATCAGATAGAGATCCCAGTCGCCTCCGATCTTGAACAGATCCTGCTCGAACTTCGGCAACTGTCCCGTCCCGTAGAGCGTCGCCGCGTTGACGAGAAACGGCGGCTCCACTTCGATATACCCGTGCTCCGTTGTGTGCACGTGCAGCATGAAGTTGATGAGCGCGCGTGCGAGTTGCGCGCCCGCTCCCATGAGGACGGCAAAGCGCGCGCCTGAGATCTTCGTCGCGCGCTCGAAGTCGATCACGCCAAGCGCGGGACCCAGATCCCAGTGCGCCTTCGGTTCGAAGCCAAGCGCGCGCGGCTCGCCCCAGCTCCGCACGGCGGCGTTGTCTGCAGCGCTCGCGCCGACAGGCACTGACGCGTGTGGAAGATTCGGGATGGTTGCGAGCAAGCCTCGGCGCTGATGCTCCACTCCATCGAGCTCGTTCTCGATCTGCTTGATCTTCTGCGCACGCTGCTTGTTCGCTTCAAAGATGGGCGTCGCGTCGAGGCCCTGCCGCTTCGCGCGCGCGACTTCGTCGCTCGCCGTGTTCTGTTCGCGCTTCAACCCCTCGAGCTCGGGAATCAAACGCCGCCGACGCGATTCGAGCCCGGCGAGCTCCTCGAGCTCCACGTGCAGGTCGACGCCGCGGGCGCGCAGACGATCGCGCACGAGATCCATGTTGTCGCGAACAAAAGCCGGATCGAGCATCTGTCACCTATTCCCTGATCCCCTGATACTTGATACCTGATACCTGACACCTGATACCTGCCACCTGATACCTGTATGCTATTCCGGATGCCCCCGCCTATTCGGAAGGCTGTGTTTCCGGCGGCTGGACTCGGAACACGCTTTTTGCCAGCGACGAAAGCGCAGCCGAAAGAAATGCTCCCGCTCGTCGACAAGCCCACGATTCAATACGGCGTCGAAGAAGCTGTCGCCTCGGGCGTCACTGATCTCATCCTCGTGACCGGACGCGGAAAAAACGCCATCGAGGATCACTTCGATCGCTCCGCCGAGCTCGAGACGTTTCTCGAAAGTCGCGGCAAACGCGAGCAGCTCGACGAAGTGCGAAAGATTTCGAATCTCATCAACCTCTCCTACGTGCGTCAAGGCGAGCCGCTCGGACTCGGTCACGCCGTGCTGGTGACCAAGTCGCTCGTCGGGAACGAACCGTTCGCCGTGGTGCTTGGCGACGACGTCATCGACGCAGATCCGCCTGCATTGAAGCAGATGATCGATGTGTACGAACGCGTCGGAGGGGAACCCGTTCTTGCCGTCGAGCGCGTGCCGGAATCCGAGGTCTCGAATTACGGGATCGTTGACATTCAACCGGATACTGTGACTGGTTCATTCGACGGCACCGGCCGGCTGGTGCACCGAATCAACGATCTGGTGGAAAAGCCGTCGCGTGCCGAAGCGCCGTCGAACCTCGCGATTATTGGCCGCTACATTCTGACGCCGGATATTTTTGCTGCGCTGGAGGCCACCGCCGCTGATCGCGGAGGCGAAATTCAACTCACGAACGGCCTTCGCCGGCTTCTGCAGCAACGTCCGCTTTATGCGTACGAAGTCCAAGGGGTTCGCCACGATACGGGAAATAAACTCGGCTATTTGAAAGCGACCGTGTACTTCGCGCTCAAGCGACCGGATCTTGCGGAGCCGTTCAGGGAATACCTGGAGAATCTGACAGCGACAACTGTCAAGAGATAGCGACAGGCAGCATGTCGCGAAACATCGCCACGTGACGGGCGAGTTCTCACGAAGTAGAGGGCGGCGGCGGCTTGCTCTGGCTTTTCGATTCCGATTTCGACGACTCGCCTGCTGACTGCGTCTTCGACTCGCCGGCCGAGTCGCTCTTCGATTCGGTCTTCGATCCGCTCTTCGATTCGGATCCGTCCTTCGACGCGCTACCGCCATCACCCGAATCGCCGCCTTTTCCCGCGCGCGCGTAGTCGGTGATGTACCAGCCGGAGCCCTTGAATTGAATGGCGGGCGAAGAAAAGAGCTTCCTCACCACGCCTCCGCATTTCTGGCAACTCTCGACCGGCGGATCGGAGAACTTTTTGATCACTTCGAATCGGTGCCCGCAAACCTCGCATTGGTATTCGTAGAGCGGCATGGGCTTCCTATTCCAGAACCGCGTCCGCCGGCCGGGCACCAAGACCGTTGGGCGCGCTTTGCATCGGTGCCTGGCCGCCGAGCATCAAGCTGCGCAGCGCCCAGAAGGGCGCCGAGCCGTGCGACAACAGGGTGTTGTGAAACGCCCGCAGTGAGGCTTTGCCGCCCTGTTGCTCGTGCCAGTCGTGACGAAGCTTCAGCAGCGCCAGTTTGCCTGCAGTGTAAACGAGATACGTCGGATCGAACGTGCCGCGTTCCGCTTCGCGCCGCGCGCTCGGTTCTTCGAGGAAGGCCTCGTCGCGGAAAAAACGCACGCCCTGCTCCACCGACCAGTCATCGGTGTGCAGACGAATGCCGACGACAAACCGGGCAAGGCGCACCAGTGCTTCGGCGAGTTGTCCCAGCTTGAGCGTGTAATCGCGCCGTCCAAACCCCGCTTCGAGCATCATCTGCTCGCAGTAGTGCGCCCATCCCTCGACATATGACGCCGGCGCGAACAGTGTCGAGCGGCGCACTTTGGAGTCCACGCGTCGCAGATGCTGATAGTGCAGGTAATGGCCTGGGAACACCTCGTGAATGGAGATCGTCCACAGCGTCGGGATATTGAAATCGCGCAGATGTTCGAGCTGCCGCTCACGCGGCCAGCTCGGATCCGCGTCGGTGAGGTAATACACCGCACGCGATGCCCGCGGCTCAAATGGCCCTGGCGTCCACATGCTCGCAAACGACCAGCGGAAAAACTCGGGCGTCGGCGCCACTTCCACACTCGCCGCTTCGGGCAGCGTGACGATCGAGTTGCGCTCGAGAAACGTTCTCAGCTCGCCGAGCTGCTCACGTGCGGTCGACAGGAGCTCTCCCGGTTGTGGATGAGACTTCTCCTTGGCCCGTCTCCACGATTCGATCGGATCGCCGCCGTTCAAGCGGCCGGCGATGGAGCGGAACTCCTCCTGCGTCGCACGCAGCTCTCGCTCGGCAATCGCGAGCAGACGGTCGACCGGCAGCGCGATGCCCTCGTCGAGTCGGAGCTTCTGCTCGAACCGCTCTTTCCCGAGCCTGAACGATGCCTTCGCGCGTGGGCGAATGTCGTTCTCGAGATACTCGACGTAGCTGCCAATCGACTGCACCGCTTCGACAGAGGCATCGGCGAGATCGCCAAGCAGATGCAGGTCGTCGACCGTGGAAAACGCGCGCGGCAGATCGGCATCGATGAACGTCATGAGGCCGCGAAGCGTCTCGAGGCCCACCTTCACGAAGATGGCGGGCGGCTCCTTGATGTTTTCGCGGGCGGCGTCGATCAACCGGCGCGTTTGCCGCAGCTTCGACAGAACGCGGCGGGCACGGTCGGCCTCTGGCGCGTAATCGAAGATCGCCTGCGCAGCCAGGCTCGACGCCAACGTTTCGCCGTAGTAATAGGGATTCCGCTCCCACGATCGCACCTGCTCGAACTCGAAGACTCTCGCGCGGATATTGGAGGAAACGATCGCGTGTTCGACACGCTCGACGTCCGGCAGGTTCTCGACAGGAATGGCGTCCAGACGACGGGCAAATCCGGCAAGAGCGCTCAGATGCGTGTCAACGGCAGGCTTTCGAAAGTCCTCCAGAAGATCATCGTGGAGGTGAACGCCGTCCATCGTCGCGCTAGTGGGATGCGCCTCGTACAGGTAATTTAGATAATCGTCGATAAAATGTGGAAGTGGCTCGGCCGCTTGCATCAATTTCAGGCCCCGGCTTCAATGACGTGACCAGCCCCGTTTCACGAGAGGCTCTCATGCGGCTGGACGTTCGGCCGAGTTGCCCCGGCAAAGTGAGCGCCAGCGCGCGGTGGGCGATCCCTCAATCCTACCTTAAAATTCCGTCGTGACCTCACCCGGCACGCTGTTCGTGGTTGCGACCCCCATCGGCAATCTCGAGGACATCACCCTCCGGGCACTGCGAACGTTGCGCGAGGCCGACGTGATCGCGGCAGAGGACACGCGACACACCGCTAAACTCCTGCGCCACTACGAGATCAGGACGCGGCTCCTGAGCCTTCACGAGCACAACGAGTACGCGCGAATACCCACGGTGATCGACTGGTTGAACGCGGGCAAGTCCGTGGCTCTCGTGAGCGATGCCGGGACGCCAGCGATCTCCGACCCGGGCGCTGCGCTGGTACGAGCGGTGAGAGCGGCCGGACTTCCTGTTGTGCCCATTCCCGGACCGAGCGTGATCACAACTGTGATGAGTGCCGCTGGGTTGTCGAATACACCGTTTGCATTCGTTGGGTTTCCGCCTGCTAGGGGAAATGACAGAAAACAGTGGTTTGCCCGGGTCGCCGCTCTTGAAGATATCGCAGTTGTTTGGTTCGAAGCACCGCACCGGCTTCGTCGGACATTACAGGAATTGGCCGCGTATTTGGTCGAACGACCGATTTCCCTAGCTCGCGAATTGACGAAGCGCCACGAAGAGTGGCAACAGGGGACTGCGCGGGAACTCTTGACGCTAAACGCCGATCCCCGCGGCGAATATGTGATAGTAATTCACCCCTCATCGTCTTCGACCGACATACCGGCGCGAGTCAGCGATGAGATAGTGGCACACTTATTTGGTCAATTGACCAATATAAATGCCTTCAGTCGACGCGCGGCCATCAGGGCGGTCGCCGAACGATTGAAGCTCCCGGCACGCGAGATATACGCCGCGATCGAACGGGTCAAAAGTTCTGGTGTTTAACCAACTTGACCGCTCTTCCACGGTTTGTTAATTTTTGCGCCTCAGACCCAACCTGAGCCACGCCTGTTGGAGGGCGCATTTGGCCAAACAGCCGCGACGCGCGGGTCATCGTAAGACTGTCGCTCGAGGACCCAGACGCGAACATGTCGCGCCGGTCGCGCCGCGGCCACCACGCGCTGCGTCCGACGCCGCACCACCATCCAGCCGCACCTCCGGGTACTCCGACGCCGTTGCCCTGTACGAGCAAGCGGTGCGGACGCTGCAGCAGCATCATTACGCCAAGGCGGCGGATCTTCTCCGTCATCTGACGAAGACCTATTCCGAAGAGCGGGAGGTTGTCGAACGCGCTCGAATGTACTTGAGCCTCTGTGAACGTCAGATGCAACCGCTTGTTGCCGAGCCGCAGAACACGACCGAGCGACTATACGCCGCCACTATCGCGCTCAACGCGGGTCAACCCGATCAGGCCGTCCAGCACCTCCAGCACATCCTCAGCGAGCACCCCAGCCACGATCAAGCGCTCTACATGATTGCCGTCAGTCTCGCGCAACGCGGCGAGCTGCCAGACGCGATAGGCTATTTGCAGCAGGCGATCGCGGCAAATCCCGAAAACCGCGCACTCGCGCGGCTGGATCCCGATCTGCAGCGTGTGCGCAACGACGAGCGTGTCAGCGCGTTGCTGAACGGGCCGCCAGTGAATCGACCTGTGGAGCAGAAGCGACCGCACCATCGCTAGCGGGCGGCCGCTAGTGCCAAGGACGCTGGCAACTGCTGCATGGCGCCACGTGGCTGCGGCACACGGCGCACGTACGTGACGCTCAGCACTTGGCACTTGACACTTGGCACTTGACACTTGGCACCTGGCACCTGGCACTCGACTCGTGGCACCTAGAATCTGATACCTGACACCTGACACCTGATACCTGACACCTGATACCTGATACCTGATCCTGCCGATGTCCGATCTCCACGTCGTTGTGCTTGCGGCCGGAAAGGGCACCCGCATGAAGTCAGAGGTGCCCAAGGTGCTCCACCGTATCGCCGGCCGCAGCCTCATCGAGCACGTGCTGCAAACGGCCGCATCGCTTCGCCCAAACACGACCACCCTCGTTGTTGGTCACGGGGCCGAGCAGGTTCGCGAGCAACTGGCAGCGCAGTCGCATCTTCGGTTCGTTGTGCAAGACCCGCAACTGGGCACCGGGCACGCTCTGCTGCAGACGGCGCCACTGCTCAAGGGCCAGTCAGGCAGCGTGCTGCTGCTATCGGGAGACGTGCCGCTGCTCCGCGCCCGTACTCTCGAGTCGCTCGTCCGGGTCCACGTCGAAGCCGGTGCACTGGTGACCCTGCTCACGGCGGTTGTCGATCGCCCGTACGGATACGGCCGGGTCGTCAGATCGCAAGACAGGATCACCCGCATCGTCGAAGAGCGCGACGCTTCGCGTGCGCAGCGCGAGATCAAAGAAATCAATTCCGGCATTTACGCGCTCGCCCTGCAACCGCTTTTCGGTGCGCTCGAGGAAATCGGGTCGGACAACGCGCAAGGCGAATACTACCTGCCGGATCTGATCGGCATTTACAGACGACGCCGAAAAGTCGTCGCGGCGTATAGGATTGACAATGCGAGCGAGATTCGCGGCATCAACAGCCGCTCCGAGCTTGCCGAGGTCAGCACGATGGTGCGACAGCAGAAGAACGAAGAGCTCATGGCCGCCGGCGTCACGCTCATCGATCCGGCCACAACCTACATCGACGTCGACGTTGAAGTCGAAGCCGATACCGTCATTCACCCCTGTGTGTTTCTCGAGGGGTCGACGAAGATCGGCGCGGCGTGCGAGATTCACGCAGGCAGTCGCATCGTGAACTCGACGTTGGGCGATAAAGTCGTCGTCCGTAACCACTCCGTGATCACCGATGCTCGAATTGCTGCGGGCGCTTCGATTGGGCCTTTCGCGCACCTGAGACCGGGTGCTGACGTCGGTGCGGACGCCCATATCGGGAATTTCGTCGAGTTGAAGAAAACGACGCTTGGCGCGCGGAGCAAAGCCAATCATTTGACGTATCTTGGTGATGCCACCATCGGTGCCGACGTCAATGTCGGCGCCGGCACCATCACATGCAACTACGATGGCCGCGTCAAAAGCACGACGATCGTCGAGGATGGCGCCTTCATCGGAAGCGATACAACGATCGTCGCGCCGGTCAAAATCGGGGAGCGCGCGTACGTCGGCGCTGGATCCACGATTACCGAGAACGTTCCTGCCGGCGCACTCGCCATCGCGCGCGGGCGACAGGAAAACAAGGACGGGTGGGTGAAGAAGAGAGAACACGACGTTCAAAGTGCGAAGTCCAAGGCTCACGGTGACAAGACCAGCGCTGCGAAGGGACCCGAACACGTTTAGGCTGAGTGCCTCGATCATTTATGTGCGGAATCATCGGCTACATCGGCGAGAAACCTGTCGTACCCGTGCTCATCGACGGCCTGCGCCGTCTCGAATACCGCGGCTATGACTCTGCCGGCGTGGCAGTCGTCAATGGCACGGGCATCGAGCTGCGCCGAAGCGCGGGGAAGCTATCAAACCTCGAGCAGATCATCTCGCAGGAGCCGCTGAGCGGCACCTATGGTCTGGGCCACACTCGCTGGGCGACCCATGGCCGGCCAACCGAAGAGAATGCACACCCGCATCGTGACTGCACCGGCCGCATTGTCGTCGTTCACAACGGCATCATCGAGAACTACCTCGAGCTGAAACAGGAACTGCAGGCCCGCGGTCACAAGTTCGTGACCGAAACCGACACCGAGGTCGTCGCGCACCTCGTCGAGCAGGAACGGCGGGACGATGGCCTCGAGCACGCGGTGCTTCGCGCGATGAAGAGGCTCCGCGGCCTGTTCGCGGTCGTATTGATGTCGGCAGACGACGACCGCAAGATCGTCGCGGTTCGCAACGGTCCACCCGTCGTCGTCGGGTTGGGCGAAGGCGAGTGGTTCATCGCGTCCGATATACCCGCAATCCTGCAGCACACGCGCAATGTCGTGTTCCTCGACGATCAGGAGATGGCCGTCGCCACCCGTGAAGGGGTGAAGTTCTTCAATCTTTCCGGCGAGGCTATCGAGAAGACGGCGCAGCGCGTCACGTGGGATCCAGTGCAGGCCGAGAAGGCGGGCTACAAGCACTTCATGCTCAAGGAAATCTTCGAGCAGCCCACCGCCGTTCGAGAGACGTTGCTGGGACGTGTCTCGCAGGACACGGGTCTCGTTTTCCTCGATGAGATGACGCTCAAAGAAGCCGACTTCCGCACAATCGACAAGGTGCAGCTCGTCGCCTGCGGCACGTCGTGGCACGCGGGACTCGTCGGCAAGTTTCTGATCGAGAAGTTCGCCACCGTCCCGGTCGAAGTTGATTACGGCTCGGAATTTCGCTACCGGGAACCGATCGTCAACGACAAAACGCTGACGGTCGTGATCACGCAGTCGGGGGAAACGGCCGATACGCTCGCGGCGCTGCGGGAAGCCAAGCGCCGCGGCGCGAAGAGTCTCGCGATCTGCAATGTTGTCGGCAGCATGGCGACGCGGGAAGCCGACGGCACCATTTATACGCACGCCGGTCCGGAAATCGGCGTGGCCTCGACGAAGGCGTTTACGTGTCAGCTCGTCGCGCTGCACCTGCTTGCGATGTATCTGGGCCAGGTGCGCGACACGATGGGCGAAGACGAACGCCGAAAGAACATCGCGAACCTCGTTCGGTTGCCGAAGCAGCTCGAGCAGGTGCTCAAGCTCTCGCGTCAGCTCGAAGATCTCGCCGCGAGATTCCACAACCGAACGGACTTTCTCTATCTCGGACGGGGCATCAATTATCCGATCGCGCTCGAAGGCGCGCTGAAGCTGAAAGAGATTTCGTACATCCACGCCGAGGGATACCCGGCGGGAGAGATGAAGCACGGGCCGATTGCGCTCATCGACGAGCAGATGCCGGTCGTCGCGATCGCGCCGCGTGATTCCGTCTACGAAAAGATGCTTGGCAACATTCAGGAAGCCAAGGCGCGCGGCGGATCGGTGATCGCGCTCACGACGGCAGGCGATGACACCCTGTGGCGGCTGCTCGATGGCAATACCGACTCGATCGTGTCAATTCCTGCGATGCCGTACGATCTCGCACCCATCGGGATCGTCCTGCCGTTGCAACTTCTTGCGTACCACATCGCCGTTCGTCGTGGCTGCGATGTCGATCAACCGCGCAATCTGGCGAAATCCGTCACTGTAGAATAGATTGCGGAGCTATGAACTTCCGTAGTACCGCGGACCTGAAGGTCCGCGCTACGTACTCGGACAGCCCGCATGGATTTCCTTTCCTCACTTAATCCCGAACAGCAGCAGGCGGTCCGGCATACGAGCGGCGCGCTGCTGATTCTCGCGGGCGCGGGTTCCGGAAAGACGCGCGTGATCGCGCATCGCATCGCCCACCTGATCTCCGAACGGCAAGCAGCCAGCGATCAGCTCCTTGCGGTGACGTTCACCAACAAAGCCGCCGAGGAGATGCGGACGCGCGTCGAGACGCTGCTCGGCGCCGACTGCCGATCGATGTGGATCTCGACGTTTCACGCGCTCTGCGCTCGCATCCTGCGCCGCGAAGCACCGCATGTGGGCCTCTCCCGCGACTTCGTGATTTACGACACGACCGACCAGCAGGCGGTGATGAAACAGCTGTTGAAGGACTCTCACCTGGATGACAGCACGTACCAACCCCGCGCGATGCTCGCGCGAATCTCCACCGCGAAGAACCGGATGGAAGGGCCGGAGAGCTTCGCGACCAGCTGGAGCCCTCGCGATCGGGAGGTTGCCCGCCTCTACGAGGGGTATCAAAAGGCGTTGAAGGATGCGAGCGCGCTCGACTTCGATGATCTCCTGTTGAAGACGGTCGAGCTCTTCGACAAGGCGTCTCAGGTGCGCGACCGCTACGCGCACAAGTTTCGGTTCGTCATGGTGGACGAATACCAGGACACGAATCGTCCGCAGTACAGGCTCATCAAACAACTCGCCAGCGTCCATCGAAATCTCTGTGTCGTCGGCGATCCCGATCAATCCATTTACAGA
>DASPWV010000275.1:0-1682 GCA_035637635.1 Vicinamibacterales bacterium
TCCGTTCGCATGAGGCTGAACGGGCAGGACAGGCGGGAAGGGCTGGAGGGGACAGCCCTGCCCCGACGATTGACCCATCCCGCCCATCCTGCCCTACCCGCCCTCGTGGCGGTTCTCCTGCTCGTGATCTCCTGCAGCAACAAACCGCCAGACGAAAAGGACTACGCTACGAGAATCGCCTCCGATCGAGCGGCGAAAGATGCGGCATTCGAGGCAAGCGAAGATCCGATTCCGAAGGCGAATCATGCGGTCTTCCTGCCGCTGGCGTATTTCCCGATCGACCCCGAGTACAACGTGCCGGCGACGCTCAAGCCGATCGACGATCCGACGATCATCGAGATGCCGACGTCGACCGGCGGCGCCGACAAGTTTCGGCGCGTCGGCACGCTCGAGTTCACCCTGAAAGCGCAGCCGCTGAAGCTGACGGCCTTCGCGCCCGCCGCCGAGCGATCGGTCGATCGTCTGTTCGTTCCCTTCGGCGACCGCACGAATGGAACCGAAACCTACGCGGCGGGTCGCTTCCTGGATCTCGATCGCACCGCGACAGGCATCTACAACATCGACTTCAACCGCGCCTACATCCCCTACTGCTATTACAACCCCACGTACGAGTGCCCGTACCCGCCCCGTGAGAATCGGCTCCCGCTGCCGGTTCGGGCGGGAGAGAAGATGAAAAGTACGAAGTAGGAAGTACGAAGTACGACGTTCATGCCTTTGCGCGCGATCATTTTCGACTTCGATGGCGTCATCGCCAACAGCGAGCCGCTGCACCTGCGCGCGTTTCAGCAGGTGCTCGCCGATGAAGGCCTGGCGCTGGCCGAACACGACTACTACGCGCGGTACCTGGGACACGACGATGTGGGGGTGTTTCGGGCGATTGGTGCGGAGCGCGGCACCGTGTGGACGGCCGGGCACATCGGGGCGCTCGTCGGGCGCAAGGCAGCCAGGCTCGAAACGCTGGAAGCGGACGTCTCGATTCTCTTTCCCGGCGCCGCCGACGCCATCCGCCGTGCCGCCGCCGAAGTGCCGATCGGAATCGCGTCGGGCGCACTCGGCCCTGAAATCCGGCGCGTGCTCGACCGCGAAGGCCTCACCCGCTACTTCACCGTCATCGTCTCGGCCGAAGACACGTCCGTGGGCAAACCGGCGCCCGAGCCGTATCTGCACGCCGTTGCTCAGCTCGCGGCGGCACGGCACGAGCCGCTTCCGCCCTCCGACTGCGTGGCCGTTGAGGACTCCGTTTGGGGCCTCGAGTCTGCGCGGATCGCTGGCTTGGTCACCGTGGGCGTTGCGCAAACGTATGAGGCCTCCGAGTTGGCTGGTGCGGACCTCGTCATTCCGTCGCTGGACGAACTGGCGCTCGACAGTCTGCGGCACCTGTACGGTGATTGACGCCGAATTTGAACAACAATCCAAACACTTGGATTCAGGCGCAATTCGGCAACTTTTGACCGTCCTTTCGCCTTTACACTCCTGCGAGGCGGCAGCGATACTGACGTTTACCCTCGGACAGCGATCTCTTTGATACAGCGTCCATTTCCGGGCATCTCGTATTCGTCGTCGTTTTGAATTGAGGAGGCAGGATGAAAGTTCGAGCAATGGTCTTCGCACTCGTGGCGTTGTGTGCCGCGAGCACGCTGGCCAGCGCGCAGCAGCAGACCGGTGAGATCTTCGGCAAGGCG
>DASPWV010000276.1:0-4429 GCA_035637635.1 Vicinamibacterales bacterium
GCTGGCTAACGTGACGGTGATCGAAGGAGCGGCGAACACGACAAACCTGCCCGCCCTCTGCTGCGACGCCATTCTCATTCGCGATGCGTACCATCACCTGACGGAGCCGGAAGCCATCATCAAGAGCGTCGCCGCCGCATTGAAACCGGGCGGGCGCTTCGCAGTGATCGACTTTCCACCACGTGCCAACTCTCAAGTGCCGTCAGGCGTACTTGCCAACCGTGGCGGACACGGCGTGCCGCCCCAGGTCGTCGCCAGCGAAGTCGGCATGGTGCTCACCCACGTGCAAACCATTCCCGACTGGGCTCCGAATAGCCAGCCGGCTTCGCTGTATCTCGTGCTGTTTCGAAAGTCGTAGCGACGACAACCTGACCGAAGCGTTCGATCCGAGCTCGTTGCGGACGCCGAACGGCGCGCGATTGCGCATTGGCTCCCACTGCGGCATTGACGGACGCGCAGGTATTCGGCGTCATCGATCGAAACGCCGCCGGCGTCCCGACCGCGGGTGGCTCTGCGCCGGGATTCGCGGTGGTGCCCTCGGCCAACGTGACCGGGCAACCTGGGTTCTGCACGTTGGAGCGCTCGGGCGATCCGAACTACGAGTTCCTGGTCCGGTTTTTCGTTCGTGCGACCGGCGCGATGGCGGTTACCGTGCGCGATGCCGGTTGGAAGGTTCGACCATACCGTGCGAGCCTTTGCGCTCAGCTCGATATTGGCCTTTGCACGTTGCCTCGCATCGAGAGTGGCGAGGAATGCCTCGGCAGCGGTGAGCACACGCCGGTCGGCGGCGCTTGCGGTCTGCCGAACGGCGCCGGCGCCGAGCGTTGCCGTGACGACTACGGAGCCAACAGCAAGGGCGAAGAGGAGAGCGACTGACTGGCGCATCCGCGACATCGGGCCTCCTATGTCGAGGCGAACGAGCATCCGGCCGGGATTGGACAAACGACAGGCTGCTAGACCCCGTCTCTGGTTACCGGGTTCCACCGCCCGTCGTTGTTCTTGCTATACCAGAGCAGCCACGCGCCGGCGTCGTGAGGCAGTTCCTGGCCCGTGACGTCGCGCAGCGCCTGAAACACCCATTTTCGAGTTTCATCATTCAACGAATAATCCTGCGCGAACTCCAGCAGGCGAGGTACGGCTGTCCGGCGCTGCCGCTCGTTCAACATGCCGGATTGTGCCAGTCCGCAGGCCGCGCGCTCGCGAATCATCGGTGAGGGATCGTCGTGGAACGTGTCCAACAGCAGCGGGATGACTTCGTCGGTTCCCACAACCGCCAGGCCCTCCACCGCCCAGTATCGGAAGTTCTCGTTGGCATCCTGAAGTGCTGGGGACAGGATCCGGACGGCGCGTTCCGGCTCGACGCCTCGGTTTGCGACGAGGGCGATGTTCCACATGGCATTCACCCGCGGTGCTTGCTCGCCGGACACCGCGTCATGTTCGAATCGATCGATCGTCGCGGACGTTTTCTCGAGGCCGCGAGCGGCGATGTCGATTTCGATGGCCGCCGCGCGGACCCGCAGGTCATCGGAATTGAAGGCGGTCGAGAACAACCGGTTCAACGTCCCGTCGAGAGTGAGATGATCGCTCCAGCCGTCGACGCGTGCGGCAATCTGCTCGTTGGCTCCGCGGTAATGATTGATCGAGCGCTCGAGCAACAGTTCGGCCTGACTTTGTGGCGGCATCCGATCCAGCACTTCGATCTCGTGTTCTGACAGGACGTTCGCCGACACTCGCTCCGGCGCGCCACTAAGACTGAGCGCGCGGGCGATCTCGTCCCAGGCGGCGCGCGCCGTTTGCGAGCCGCTGGCGAACATCCCGATAAGAATTCCGGACAACACGCCCGCGGTCAGCCGCCAGTGCTCCGCGCGCCGCGGAGGCGCGTGTCCTTCAGGTGTCATGGTTCGAGTATTACACGCGAGAGGCCGCGGCGGGGAATGCGCGACCCAGACAATCGAATCACCTCGATGCCACGACTCTCAATACAAGTGAATCGAGGGGTTAGAAGAGCAACTTCATCGCGAACTGCCACTCCCGCGCTTCGTTGGCGGTCGACGTGTACGTGCCGACGTCCGATCGATCGAGCAGGAAGACCGGCACCTGGAAATTCGCCGTGTTGAGCAGGTTGAACGCCTCCATCCGCATCTGCAGCTTCACATCATGCGTCACGCGAAACGCCTTCGAGAACGACAGGTCCACGTTCTTGAAAGCCGGACCGATCAGGATGTTGCGTCCTGCGTTGCCATAGAGATTTGGGTCTTCCGCGGTCGCTACCGGCCGCGCGAACGCGGCGGGATTGAATGCAAGGCCGGGCGGGATACTTGCCTCCGGATCCCCGATGAGATCTGGCCGCTGCTGCGACACATCGGCCGCCGAGTACTGCGGCGTGAACGGCCGTCCCGAAAGCAGCGTCACGATACCGTTCACCTGCCAGCCGCCGAGGAGCGCGTTCGTGAATCCTCGGGCGTTCGCGATGAACCGCCGGCCACGGCCGAACGGCAATTCGTAATTGAAGCTGCCCGTGAACTGGTGCTCACGATGGAAGTCCGAGAGCGACCACTCCGCGGCCAGATCGTAGATGTTCTGCGGGAATTTTTGCGTGCCGGTGGTCGAATTGTTCGTCGACGAGGCATTGTCGTACGCGCGCGAGAACGTGTAGGACACGAGCGCCGTGAGCCCATTCGCCGCGCGCCGCCGCATCGACACCTGCAGAGCGTTGTACTCGGAGCTCGCCGTCTGTGACTGATACTGGATGTCGCCAAACTCCTGATACGGCCGCACCGTCACGAGCGTGCCATTTGAATTGAGCGCGATCGGTATCGGCTGATTGAGGTTGTAGCGGCGCCCGAGGCGGCGTCCGCGCGATCCCACATAGCCCACCTCCAACGAGAGGTCGTACCCGAGCTCGCGCTCCACCGTGATGTTGTACTGATAGAACTCGGGTGTCTGGTAGTTCATGTCCATCCCGAACGGCGTGTTGAGTCCTTGTATGCCGCCGCGGCCGGACGGAAAGGGATTGTCGAAGCGCAGCAAGGATGGATCGGTCGACAGCCGGCTGAATTGCTCGCGCACCAGGAATGGGTACGTGACCGCGAGTTGCTGGCGGATTGGGTTGAAGGTTTCGAGGCTGTAGTAGACACCCGCGCCGCCGCGGATGACCGTCTTTGCGTCGCCGAAGGGCCGCGCGGCGAAGCCGGCGCGCGGGCCGAGGTTGTTGGTGTCTTTCGCGACGAGCGTCTCCGGATACCCCGGATCACCCGAGACCGCGACGGTGCCGGTTTCCGGGATGAAATTTGCCAGCCGCCCGGTCGCTTCCTTCAGCGCCGTTTGGTACTCATATCGGAATCCCAGATTCAGCGTCAGCCAGTTCGCAATATGCCAGTCGTCCTGCACGAAGACCGCCGACTGCCAGCCGACCAGGTTCGCCGGATCGGCGCCGATCTGACGCTGCGTTGCGTCCGGCAAACCGAGCAGGAAGTCGGCAAACGAGCGGAAGCCGCTGGACGTGCCACCGCTCGGGTTGGTGTTGCGCCCGCGGAAACGGAAGTCGCCGCGCACGTTGCGCACGTCGCTCTCGACGTAGTTCGACCGAATGACGTCGACGCCGAACTTGACGTTGTGACGGCTCTTCGCCCACGTCGTCATGTCGAAGAACTGAATGTTCTGGATGTCGTAAATAAACGGGTCGTTCGGCCGGTCTCCAAATTCCGAGTAGCCGTCGATGCGAACCGCCGGCCAGCCCTGGAGGTCCTGGGTGATGGTGAGGCCCGGAATGCCGAATTTCGCCACGAAGTCCGTCGCGCGGTTTTCTCCGAGGTTCTCGTTGCGCTGATCGAAGACGCCCACGCGCGCTTCATTCACCAGGTTGCCGGAGAAGACGTGCGTGTCGCTGAGCGCGAGTGAGTCGTTGCGCCGGACGGTGTCGCGGCCGAACCCCGGATAGAAGTTGCGGTCCGAAGGGAACGGATCGAAGCCGTCGCTCCACTGTCGTGCCCAGCGCACGAACATGTTGTTGCCCGCCGAGAAGCGGTGATCCACTTTCGTGAGGAACTGGTTGCGGTTCGTCGCACTGAGCCCGCGCGAGTTGTAGAGCTCGAGGCTGCCGCCGATGTTTGCGGCCGGGATGAACGGCAACATCTGCCGCGAGACCGCGTGGAACATCGACTCCGGGATCACGTTCGGGATATCGAACTCCGCCCGCGTGAACGGATTGATCACGCGATTCGTGTCGTCGGCATCGCCCAGGATGCCGTTTGCGCCGGCGCCGCGCACATTGCGGAAGTCGCCCCGCAACCAGTCGGCGTTCGGCGCTGTCGTGTTCCGCGTCTCCGAGCGCCGCTCATAGGTGTGCTCGTAACTCACGAAGTAGAAGGTCTGGTCGCGGCGTATCGGCCCGCCGAGGGTGCCGCCGAACTGGTGCCGCCGCAGCGAC
>DASPWV010000277.1:0-5959 GCA_035637635.1 Vicinamibacterales bacterium
TCTCGTTCGTGTACACGAGGAGCATGTATCGCACGTCGATCCGCCTGTCAGTTCATTACGCGTCGCTCGGGCCCGTGATCGAGGTTCGTCGGCGTTAAGTCGTCGCCGGCTCCGGAACGTCCAGCAGCTGCCGGACCTCGATGGTCCCCCATCTTGCGACGGGGATTTTCGCGGCAATGGCAAGTGCCTCCTCGCGGTCTTTCGCCTCGACGACAAAGTAGCCGCCAAGCTGCTCGCGCGTCTCCGCAAACGGTCCGTCAGTTACCAGTGGCTTGCCGTCGCGCACGCGGACGCTTGTCGCCGAGGCCGTTGGACTTAGCTGGGAGCCGTCGACGTACTGGCCGCTCGACAAGAGCTGCTGCCTGAGTTGCCTGAACTCCGCGAGAATTGGCTGCCGCTCGCTATCGCTTCTCTTGTTCCAGGCCTGCTCATCATGGTGAATCAAAAACATGTACTTCATCGGTGCCTCCATTTGTAAGACGCCGGTCAGTCGCCCGGATCGACATGTCGGCGAGAAATATTTACGATTTGGCATGGCGCAGGATGCCACGGCGGCTGTCGAGGCCGTGTATCTCTCGGATTGGGGCCGGCTCGTCGCCACGCTGATTCGCATCGTCGGCGACTTCGATCTCGCGGAAGAGGCGATGCAGGACGCGTTCACCTCCGCTGTCGACCACTGGCGGATATCCGGCGTTCCCGATTCGCCCCGTGCCTGGCTCATTCAGACCGCCCGTCGCAAAGCCATCGATCGGATCCGGCAACGAAAGAGGTTTGAGGCGCACGTGCAGTCCTACGCCGACTCGGGAGCCGGCCGGGCGGTCCCGGAGGAGGATGACCAGACAGCGGAGATCCCGGACGATCGACTGCGGCTGATCTTTACCTGCTGTCACCCGGCGATCGCGCTCGAAGCGCAGGTTGCGCTCACGCTGCGCACGCTGTGCGGCCTCGACACGGACGCGATCGCGCGTGCGTTTCTCGTGCCTCAAAGCACCATGGCGCAGCGGCTGGTGCGGGCCAAGCGGAAGATCCGGGAGGCGCGTATCCCGTACGCCGTCCCCGGCGCGGCGGCCATGCCGGCGCGCCTCGACGCAGTGCTGACGGTGATCTATCTCGTCTTCAACGAAGGGTATGTCACGACGCGAGGCGCGCCGCTGGTGAGAACGGATCTCTGCGCCGAAGCGATCCGTCTGGGACGGCTCGTGAGGGCGTTGATGGCGCCCGAACCGCCCGCAGAAGTCACCGCTCTGGTCGCGCTCATGCTCCTTCACGATGCACGCCGTGATGCCCGCCTCGACGCGGCTGGAGATGTCGTGTTGCTCGAAGATCAAGATCGCCGTTTGTGGGATCACGAGCAGATTGCCGAGGCATTGCCGCTTGTCGACGAAGCGCTC
The DNA here is from genome assembly GCA_035637635.1 of Vicinamibacterales bacterium. Taxonomy (GTDB): domain Bacteria; phylum Acidobacteriota; class Vicinamibacteria; order Vicinamibacterales; family UBA2999; genus DASPWV01. The sequence goes on from DASPWV010000277.1 coordinate 1,392, forward strand.
CGCGTTGGGCCCGGCCGGTTCGCGCTGCAGGCAGCCATCGCGGCGTTGCATTGCCGGGCCGCGCGCGCTGACGAGACCGATTGGCCACAGATCGTTCGGCTTTACGATCTCCTGGAGCGCCTCCATCCTTCTCCCATCGTCTCGCTGAACCGCGCCGTGGCCATCGCGATGGTCGACGGCCCCAGCCGCGCGCTCGAGTTGATTGAGACGCTCGCGGCGGCTGGCGATCTTGACGGCTATCATCTGCTGCATGCCGCACGCGCCGATCTCTTCCGCCGCCTCGGATTCTTTGCGGAGGCCGCGACGAGCTATGCACGGGCGCTGGCGCTCGTCACCAATGCAAGTGAGCGGCGATTTCTCGAACGCCGCCTGCGTGCGATTCAGGGCGACCAATCGCTCAATTGAAAACGGAGGGCGAGCGTTGGGCGCCCGCCATGTCGGGCAGCACGGACGCCGTCGTCAAAGCATGCTGGATTGGCTGTGCAGTCCTGATGCACCACTCGGATGCGGCGGGGACTCTTCGACGATCTGCGCACGGCCACTTCCATCAAAGCACCGCACCGTAAACGTGTGCTTGCCCTTCTCGAACGGCCAGTCGTACCTCCAGACAACCCACGTGAGACCAGAGAGTGGTGTTCGCAGCTGCGCCTCCCGCCATTCGCCGCCATCAACCTGCACCTCGACCTTCGAGATGCCGCGAGCTCCCGCGTGTGCGATACCGCCCACGGGCACGAGAGTCTCTCGAGTGGCCTCTCCGATCATCATGTCAACGGCAATCGTGTCGATCACCGAAGTTGCCTTCATCCGCGCTTCTCTGTCCCATCCCCGCGTCACCCAGTAACCATCGTCCGAACGATCCGTCGCCTCGATTGAAACGATCCATTTGGGTTGCTTCATCCCGTAACGATCAGGAATGTAGATCCTTAAAGGAAAACCGTGCGCCGTGAGCAACGGCACGCCGTCCCAAGCGTAGGTGAGCATGACGCGCTCATCCGAATTGATTGCATCCAGCGCGATTGTCTCGAAGAAGCCGTCGGCCGATCTGATCTTCAAGTGCGTGGCGTTGCTCTGTACGTGCAAATCCGGCACGAGACGCTTGAGGCTGACACCCGTCCAAAGGGCGGTGCCGGTCAAGTCTCCGGCGATTGGGTTCGAGATGCATGACAGTGTGACGAACTGCTCCATCCGCTCGTAACGCCGGATTTCTTCCAGTGTCAGCTCCAGCGGCCGTTCCACCAGGCCGCTGACCTTCAGACGCCAACTGGCTTCATCGATTGCCGGCGGAACCGTGTCGACGTCGATGCGGTAGTGCCTGTCGAGTGGTGTGAGCTCGGGGCGCGTGCCGGGCGCAGGTTTGACGGGTGCCTGCGCATTCGGCAATGAGATATTGGCTACCTGTTGCTCACTTTCCGCAACTCCGCGCCGCCGTCTGTTCGCGACAAGCGCTCCCACTCCCGCCCCAACGACCGTTATGACGGCGGCCGCGCTGCCGACACGAACGACGAACCGCCGGCGATCAACGCGTTCGACCTCGACGCGGTTCACTTGGTCGGCCCTCGCCGGCGCGCCGATCGCGCTCAGGCGATCGTGCGCCCAGGCAAATGCCGCGCCCCAGAGGAGGAAGGCCGACAGCACCCACAGACTGCCAAACACCGGATTCGCCACCGCCGGCTGAGCGAGGCTCTTGATAATGAGGAGCGTCAGGGCTCCGGCCACCGCACCCATGACAAGACCTGTCGGATACGACCGTGCTCTCCACGCGCGTACGACGGCAAAGAACAGAACCCCTGCGACGATTCCTGCAACGAGGAAGACGACAATTGCGATGGTCTGCTCGGCAGTCTTGGCAGCGGAGGCCGTGTCACCAAGGCGAAGCAAGTGAATGAGCTTCACCATGGAATCGATTCCGACGGTAAGAACCGCGCCCGGGAGCGCGCGCGATGTCCAGTCGAATACGTTGAAGGGCACGAACGGCGCGCCGAAGAGCGTCCACGCCAGATAAAAAACGGCAATCAGAGGGGCTGTGAGGAAGGCTCCGATCAGCGCACCGATCAGAATTCCTGGTCGATCCGATGTCTTTCGCGACCGCATATATCGTGGCCCCACCCGGCCTTCGGTCTGGGGTGGTGGATGTGTACCTGAATGTATGTCAATCCGGGCTGGGCGCTGTGACTGTAGACTGACGGCCGCAACTGCTCAGTCGAGCCGAACCAGTCCCCGCCGTGTCGCGACTTTAACCGCTTCGGTGCGGCTCGTCACGCCGAGCTTTTCGAACAGATGCCCGAGGTGTGTCTTTACCGTGCGCTCGCTGATGCCGAGCTCGTTGGCGATCTCCTTATTGGCTTTGCCGTCCGCCAGGAGCGTGAGCGTCGCCAGCTCGCGCGGCGTCAACTGCACGCGCGTAACGCCTTCGGCCAGCTTTGCCGCCGCCGCAGGGGCGAGGTACGTTTTGCCCGCGAGCACGTCGCGGATGCAGCTGATGAGATCGTCCGCGGAGATGTCCTTCAAGACATACGCTTTCGCGCCCGCCTTGAGCGCGCGCGAGATCTCGTCGTCTGTGTCGTAGGTCGTGAGGATGATGACGCGCGCTCTTGGATCCCGATCGCGGATCCGCCGAACGACCTCGACGCCTTCCATCACCGGCATGCGCAAATCGAGCAGCATCACGTCCGGATGATGGCGCTCGTAGGCCTCAATTGCCTCGACGCCGTTGCCCGCCTCGGCGACGACGTGCAGGTCCGGCTCCTGGTTGATGATGTTCGCGACGCCCGTTCTGAGCAGCGCGTGATCGTCGACCAGCAGCACGCTCGACTGGCCGGCCAGTACCGGCACGACGTCAGTTGGCGACATGGACTTGCGTCGGCAGCGAAGTTGGCTCCCAGGCCAGCACCACCTCGGTGCCGCTTCGCGGGGCCGTAACGATTGTCAGCGAGGCGCCGATGCGCTCCGCGCGCTCCTGCATGCTCGTCATGCCGAACCCGCCAGAGCATTTGTCCCGTGCGATGCCGCGGCCGTCGTCGGCTACTGAGAGTCGCAATCCAACGGACTTGGCTGTCGACGCGCGAATGGTGATGCGCCGCGCGCGCGAATGCCGCACGGCATTGGTCAGCGCCTCTTGCGCGATGCTGATGATCTCGCGCTCGACTCCGTCGCCAAAACGTGGCAGATCGTCGACGATGACGTAGATGGGCATGTTGGCTGTTCGCTGCCCGAGATCACCCAGCCGTTTGAGAGCGGTCGCGAGGTCATCGCCGTTTCCAACGTTGGGTCGAAGCGCGCCGACCGACCGCCGCGCCTCGGCAAGGTGCGTCCGCGCGAGATCGATCGCCGTGTCGATGCTGGCCGCGACGGCCGGAGGCAGCACACCGGCCTCGCGTTGTGCGCCCTGAAGTTGCATGAGGATTGCGGCGAACCCCTGCGCCAGGTTGTCGTGAATGTCGCGTGCGAGGCGGTTGCGCTCCTCGAGAATGGCCTGGCGCCGCTCTTCGCGGCGGCTCTGTTCCGATAGACGGCTCTGGTGAAGCGCCAGCGTCGCTTGACGCGCGATGGCCTCGAGCAACGCAATACGCCACCATCCGTCGCAACCGGGCGTTGGCCAGGTGGTCACGGCGATCCATCCCAGATTGCGATCGCCCAACACGAGCGGCGCGGCGACCACGGAATGCACGCCCGCGCCCAAATTGAATTCCCGAACCGGATCCGGCAGCCGCGCGTCGTCCGCCTGATATTCGATGATTCCAGTCCAGCCATCGGTGTACGCAAACAAATGACTGGCCATGCTCTCGCGTGGCAGCGTCAGCGTCTTCCAGTCGTCGCTTTTCGGCGTGACGAGATGATCGGTCACGTACGCCATCCACAGGTTGCAGCGTTGCTGATCATCGTCAATCAGCCAGACCCCGCACGCCTGGTTCTCGCCCAACTCGACCATCGTCTTCGTGAGCGCACCAAAAAATCCTTCGATGTCGGGCTCACGAATCAACAGGTCGAGCGCCAGCTTGACGACGCGCGTCTGAATCTTCGCGCGGCATTCCGCACGACGACGCTCGTCGGCTTCGCGTCTCAGCGCGGCGCGTAACACGTCGGGATCGCTGGATGTGAGCTCAGGCTGGTCAATCGGTGGTTCCACGATGGCCCCTTTCGTGTTTCTCCATTATCGAGCACTTCGGCCGACAGGCACATCGTCCAAAAGGACGAGATCGCGATCGTCCTGGAGTCCGCTCTTCGCCTCCCACGCAAGCAGCAGTAAAAGCTCGCGCTCCTGCCCGATTGTTTCGCGCCCCTCCGAAAGCCACAGTAAGGAGAAATCGGAAGCCACAGGAGAACACACAGAACTCGCTTCGTCTGCCAGAGACATGGAGAAAACAGGCGAGTTTCCGTCTAGCTCCGTGTCCTCTGATCCGTATCCAGCTCTGTGATTCAAGCCCGTGGCAATCTGCCACAGGCTGATAGGAGGACTCGTAATGAAGCGTTCAATTGCACGACTGCTGGCGGTTGCGGCAGCAGCTTTGGTTGGAACAAGTCAGGTCTACGCGCAGGACACGGTGCCCGGCCCGGGGTCAGTCGTCATC
>DASPWV010000278.1:0-9770 GCA_035637635.1 Vicinamibacterales bacterium
TCCGCGTTTGGCGGCTGAGGCTTCTGCGTTTCCTGTGCGGGCAACGCGCCGGCGCCAATCATCAAAACGATGACTGGCAACACACGTCTCAGCAGCGGGGTCATTGCCATAGTTCGGCCCTTTCGGCGGCTGGTGTTTCCATTTGACGCAGCACCATCGCGTGGTACTGGCCACGCGCGTTCATCAACCGATCGTGCGTTCCGCGTTCGATGACGCGCCCGTCTTCCATCAACAGGATCGAGTCAGCGCGCCGGATCGTCGACAGCCGATGTGCAATGACAAAGGTCGTCCGGCCGGCCAGCAGCGCCGCCATGGACGCCTGTATGAGCTGCTCGCTTTCTGTGTCGAGATTGCTCGTGGCCTCATCGAGGATGAGAATCTGCGGCGACTTCAGAATGGCTCTGGCGATGGCAATCCGCTGCCGTTGACCGCCGGAGAGCTTCACGCCCCGCTCGCCGATGAACGTCTCGTACTGTTCGGGAAGTTTTTCGATGAACTCGTACGCGTTGGCCCGCCGCGCGGCATCGTCGATTTCAGCGTCCGTGGCATCGTGGCGCCCGTACGCAATGTTCTCGCGAACGGTTCCATCGAACAAGAACACCTCCTGCTGGACGATCGCGAGCAGGTCTCGATACGTGCTCAGGCGGAAGTCGCGGATGTCGGATCCATTCACCAGAATGCGGCCGCGCGTCGGGTCGTGAAAGCGCGCCACGAGATCCGTGACCGTCGTCTTTCCCGCCCCGCTGCGCCCGACGAGCGCGATCACCGAGCCGCCGGGGACAACAACGTTGAAGTCGCGCACCACGGGGCGATTCTCGCGATATTCGAACTCGACGTCTGCGAATTCGATCTCGTGGACCACATGGGGCGCGTTGCGAGCATTCGGCCGATCCGGCTTGTCGGGATCCATGGCCAGCACCTCGAAGACGCGCTCCATCGCGGCAAGAGATCGCTGCAGCTCGGAAAAAGAATTGACAATGTTCCACACCGGGCTCAGCAGCAGAAACGTGTACCACTGGAACGCCATGATGTCGCCAATCGACGCGCGGCCGCTGATGTTCAGAAACCCGCCGTACCAGACGATCACCACGTTGACAACGCTCAGCAGCAGGCCCCACGAGGTCCACAGCAGCAACTCGCGCCGCTGCGCGAAGAGCTCTTTGCGCAGGACGCTGTGACGTCCGCGCAGGTAGGCCATGAGCTCGAGCAGCTCGCGGCGGAAGGCGCGAACGACGCGGATTCCCGAGAAGGTTTCGCCGACCCGGCCATCAATCAGCTCGACGTCCTTGCGCGCCGAACGGTAAATCGGTCTGACGCGCCGCGCGAACGTGAAGCTCAAAAGCATGATGCCAGGGACAATCGCCAGGGCGGTGAATGCGAGCCGCCAGTTCAGCGTAAACAGCACAGCGGCGGCGATCACCAGGCGGACGACCGAGATCGCGGGCGACACCAGCGCCATCTGCAGGAGTCCGGTCGTGGTGTCGACGTCGCCCGTCAGCCGTGACAGGATGCCTCCGGTCTTCATGTCCCAGAGCTTCGGCATCGGCAGATAGAGCAGGCGCTCGAACAGCGATCGGCGCAGCGACAGCATGACGCGTGCGTTCAGAATGCGCTGACGGTAGTCCTTTGTTGCGCCCACGAGCGTCGAGAACACAATCACGACGAAAAACATCGCGCCCGCAACATGCAGCTGCCGGAGACGCGCAACCGTGTCCAACGCGCGATTGAGCAGGACGCGGTCGATGATGAAGCGCATGAAGAGCGGCTCGACCATCTCGAGACCCGCCCGCAGAAGCGCGAGGACGAACACCGCGATTACCGCACGACGATGCGGACGCAGCCATTGCAGGTAGTCGCGAACGTAGTCGCGCTGTTGGGCCCGCTGCCAGAATCGCCAGCGAGCCGAGGGTGGCGCCGCAGATCGTTCCGGAGACTCGCCGGGCCGCGCCGCGTTATCAACGGCGGCCGGGTCTTCGAGCCGGCGGCGCTTGTAATCCTCGACGAAACGTCGATAACGGAGCCGTGAGGAGCGGGGATGATCCTTGGGCATCGACAGTCAACAGTCTACGGTCGACAGTCGACGGTCGAGCCGTGATTCAAAAATCAAATCTCACGACTAGCTGAACAAACCGCGCGGCCTTTGCGCTCGTGATCAGCCCGAAGTTCGGCGAGTTGAAGATCGCCTGGCCTGCGGCATTGGTCGTCACTGTCAGACTGTTGTTGCCACCCGGCCCGTTGAAGTTCACGCGGTTCAACAGATTGAACGCTTCTGCCCGGATCGTGACGCCCGTGCGGCTGGGAAAGCCAAACCGGCGCGCGATGGCCAGATCGACATTCACCTCGCCAGGATCGCGGACGACACCGCGCGGCAGTGTGCCAACACCTGTGAAGGGCAGGACCAGCGTCCGCACGCCGCCGATATTGGCGAACACGGGGCCTGATGGCGCGAGTGGAAAGTTCGGATCCGTTGTCGGAATCAAGTAGCGAATGCTCGTGCCGTCGCGCACGAGTTGTTTGAGGCGCAGGTTGTCGATGTGGCCGGCGAGGTTGGGGCGCTGCTGCAGCGCGCTGGCGGCCGGCAGCGCGATCATGCGATTCCAGTCGGTGAGGTTCGTTTGGTTGATCTTGCTCGGCATCCCCGAACGAGCAATCACAATCGTGTTGATCTGGATGTCGCGCAACACCGCCCACGGACCGCCTGTCGTGTACTGCACCGCTCCTGCAAAGACATGCGTGCGATCGAAGGCGCTTGGGCCGCGGTTCACGTCGGGATCGACGGCGCCCGCCAGATCGCCGATCTCCAATCCATTCGGCTGTGAGAAGTTGAAGATGCCGCTGCCATCATCGGTTGATTTCGACAGCGTGTAGGACGTCCGGAATCCAAGCCGCGCGGCAAACCTGCGGCTCACACTGACCTGCGCCGAGTGATAGCTCGAGCTCCCCTCATGCACGAACGCGGCAAATGAGCTGACGTTGGGATTCGGGCGGTTCTGCTGCGTGGCAAGACCGCTGCTGGCGCGTTCGACGGCTTCTGCCTTATCGAGCGGCACCGCATTGAAATTGCGAACGACGGGCAGGTTCACTCCGCGCGATCCCACGTAACTCACATCCGCAATCGCGCCGCCCCAGAGCTCGCGTTGAACGCCGGCGCTCCACTGCATCGAGTACGGCAGCGGACTCACGCTGCCAAACTGGTTGCTGTTGTCCACGAGCGGCTGCTGCGGCGTCGCGCTCCGCTCGACGAAGAATGGATCCGACAGGTTCTGTACGGCATCGAGCGGATGTCCCTCTCGCAGCGTGAAAGCCTGCGCGACGCCCGTGCCTCGACTTGGAAAATCGCGCGTCACGGTGAAGCCCGGATAGAGCACGATGCCGCCGAGGTTTGAAAAGATTTGCCCGTAGAACAGTCCGAACGCCGAACGCACCACCGTTTTGTCATTCAGCGTATAGGCGGCTCCGACACGCGGCGCGAAATTGAGCCTGTCGCCTTCGAGATCGAGCGACCGCGATGCATTCTGACCCGCGACAAGAAGTCGTCCGACCGATCCCGGAGTGATATCGAGCCGCGAGTGAACGTCATTGTCGATCCACATGGGCGACTCATATTCGTAGCGTAAGCCGAGATTGAGCGTGAGCCTGGGATTGAGCTTCCAATCGTCCTGTGCAAAAAACGCCAGGTTGTAATTGCGCCTTCCGTTGGCCGGCTGCGGCAAGTCGTACGATGCGGTCTTCACCTGCCCGAGCAGAAAGTCGGCGAGCGCGTTCACCGGATTTCCTGCCGCTCGCGTCGTTGAGCTGATCTCTCCGGTAAAGTCGTACGCGCCGGTGAAGAGCCCACCAGGATTGAAGACGTTGAACTGATTTAACCGCAACTGCGCACCCGTCTTGATTGAGTGGCCACTCTTCACCCACGTGAGCGCCGATGTCATCTGATAGTTGTTGTTGATCTGGCGGCGATACGTGTTCTCGTTGTTGCCAAGCTCACGCCATCCGGTAATACGGAAGCGTGGCGCGGCTGCAAAGGCGGAGCGCTCGATCCCGAACACATCGGCCACGTTCACTCCGAGCGTGGGCGGGTCGATCACCGGATCGTCGCGCAGGTAGCCAAAACTTGTCTCGGTCACAAGCGCTGAAGACCAGACGTGAGTCCAGCCTGTGGACACCTGGTACCCCTTCGTATTGCTGTCGCCCGCCGCGTTATTGAGCGGTCCGGCCATCGTCGGCGAGCTTGGGCCGAACAGCGCATATCGCGTGAAGCGGCCATAGAGACGCGCGCTGGTCGTGAAATTGTGATCCACACGCAACGTGATCTCGTCCTCCGCCGGTTTGTTGGTGAGATCGTTGACATAGTTGTTCGTACGCCGGCCGTTCACGCTGTCGGCGCTGCCCGATGAATTCGGAGCAGGAAGAAGCGCCATGATTTTCCGTGCGGCAGAGTCGATGCGGCCCTGCGGAATGACGTTGCCTGGAAAGGGCTGACCGGTCAGCGGGTCGATGATCGGAATCGGCGACGCGGAGAAATCTCCCGTTCTGAATCGCTCATCCGGAATCGTCGACGACACTGTGGCCGGTGCGGTACGGCGCAATCCTTCGTACACGCCAAAGAAGAACGTCCGGCTGCGGCCGTCGTATCCGGGAATCCTGACCGGACCTCCAAGCTTGAATCCGAACTGGCTGTATCGGTCGGTCGGCTTCGCCTGATTGCGCAGCTTGTTGAAGTAGTTGTTTGCGTTGAGCTTCTCGTGACGGAAGTACTCCCACGCGCCTCCCGAAAATCGGTTCGTTCCCGAATCCGTGACCGCCGTGATCGTGCCGCCGGCACTGCGGCCGTACTCGGCGGAATAGCTGGACGTGAGCACCTTGAATTCACGGATTGCTTCGGTCGAGGGCAGCCTCCCCGGCGCGCCGGTCGATCCGGAAACCACCGAAACGCCGTCGATGCTGAACTCGCTGTTCAGCGTCCGGCTGCCGTTGATCGACAACTGCGAGGAGTTGATTCCGGTTGCCGCACCGCCGCTCGTGACGCCGCCGGCCAGAGTCAGCAGATTGAGAACGTTGCGGCTCGGCAGCGGCAAACCCTGCACCTGCGACGTGTTGATGACGAGTCCGACGGAGGAGTCTTCCTTCTGGAGTTGAACGGCGGCCTCCCCAACGACGGTGACTGTTTCGTCCAGGGTGCCAAGGGGCAGCACGCCGTCCAATCTCGCGCGCTGGCCAATCTCCAGCCGCGTCCCGCGAATCGACGTCGTCTTGAAGCCCTGAAGCGAGAGATTCACGTCGTAGGTGCCGACGGGCAGCGACGGGGCGAAGTACGTCCCGCTTTCATCCGTCACGGTCTGCCATACCGTTGCGCCGGTGGCCGCATTCACAATCGTGACGGTGACGCCCGGCAGCACACTACCGGTCGGGTCTTTGATCGTGCCGACGAGCGACGCCGTCGTCGTTTGCGCGCGTGTTGTCGAAGCGAGTCCGAGAAACATGACGGCGAAGAGCAATAGCGCCGGACGCATGATGTGATTGCAGGTCATCGGTGTCTCCAACCGGAGGATCGAAGTTCAGTGCACCTTACGCGATAGGCCTCGACAAATTACGGACTACCCGTTACCCACGGGCAGTGATTTCCCGGGCTGCGACCCGTTCTCCGACCTCGCTTGACTCCGGCGGCGTCTTGATGTTATTTTTCTGGCACTAGTGCTACGAAACTAACATATGGCCAGGTTCCTCCTCGGCATGCTGTCCCGGCGCGAGCGGCAGATCATGGACATCCTCTTCCGGCGAGGCCGCGCGACGGCTGACGACGTGATGCACGAGCTCTCCGGCAAGCCCGCCTTCGCTCATCACAAGGGTTCGGAGCTTCGGCGAGGCAGGCCCAGTTATTCGACGGTGCGCACGCAACTCCGCGTGCTCGAAGAGAAGGGCCACGTCCGTCACGAGGAAGAAGGACGCCGATTCATCTACACGCCGGTCATGCAGCGATCGGCTGCGCGAAAGTCTGCCCTCCGGCACGTCGTCGACACGTTCTTCGACGGCTCCGTGGAAAAGGTAGTCGCTGCGCTCCTCGGCGGCGAGGCGGCGCGTCTCTCGGACGAGGAGCTGCGCCGGATCGCCGAACTGATCGCGAAGACCAGAAAGGACGGCGCCGAATGAGCGTCCTGATCGATGTCGCCATCACGACATCCGCCATTCTCCTGCTTGGAATCGGCATGATGCCGCTGCTGAAACGACGCAGCGCCGCGTTGCGGCACTCGGTTCTGTCGAGCGCGCTCGTCTGCGCCGCTGCAATGCCCGTGATCGCGCTCGCCGCGCCCGAATGGGAGCCCTGGATTGACCTGACGCCCCTCGCAGCGCGCACGCTTTCGCAGCACGCGATCGGCACCATCGTCTCCGCCGAAGTCGGGCGGCTCCAACAAGACAGCAGCCGTTCCGCCGCTCTGCGGTCGTCCACGACCGCGACCCGACTGTCGCCGCGAGCACTTCTCATCGGCGTGTGGGCCGCCGGAACCATCGGCTGGATTTCGATGTTGCTCGCCGGCCTTGCACGACTTTCGCGCATCAGCTCCCGGGCGAGGCGTGTCACCCAGGGCGCGTGGGTGGACTGCGTCGACACCCTGCGAAGGGATCACCACATCCATCGACGCATAACGCTGCTCGAAACGGCGGATCACACGCTGGTCATCACGTGGGGACTGCGACGCCCGCACGTGATTGTTCCGGTCGCCGCACGCGAGTGGTCTCACGATCGGACGCACCTCGTCTTCAGCCACGAGCTCGCCCACATTCGGCGGCGCGACTGGGCCATTCAACTGATGGCGGAGCTCGCGCGCGCCATGCATTGGTTCAATCCGCTCGTCTGGATTGCGTGTGCGCGGCTGCGTCGCGAGAGCGAGCAGGCCTGCGACGACCTCCTCATCAACGGCGGCGTTGACGCGTCCGAGTACGCCACGCATCTAGTAGAGGTCGCGCGGGAGCTGCGGCCCTCGCCATTCTGGGTGCCTGCTCCCGCCCTGGTGCGCCGCTCGACGCTCGAAAGGAGAGTCAAGGCCATGTTGGACAACACGCTCGATCGTCGTTCTCCGTCGAAGCTCGCTCGCGCGATTGCGCTGGTTTCGCTGCTCGCAGCCAGTGTGGCGGTTGCCGGCCTTGCTGCGGCGCAGCGGTTTGTCTCGGTCACCGGAACGGTCGTCGATCCGACGAATGCGCTGCTGCCCGGAGTAAAGCTCGTGCTCACCAACGAGCAATCGCACGCGAAATATGAGATCCAGAGCGATTCATCGGGCCGGTACGAATTCGTCGGCGTACCGCCGGGAGACTACACGCTGGAGACCAGCCTTCCCGGATTCGCGGTCTTTCAGGGCAAGCTCAATATTGTTGGGCAGAACGTCGAACAAGACCTCACACTGCAACTGGGTACGCTGAACGAATCGATCACCGTCACGATGCAACCGGCGAGCAGACCCGCGCTCTCCGACGCTGTGCTTCGCAAAATCGAAGAGTTGCGGCAGAAGCGAGCAGCCTCCACGTGTCCAGAATCCGCGCCCGGCGGCACGCCACGTGTCGGCGGAAATATCCGGGTGCCGGTCAAGCTCAAAGACGTGCGGCCTATCTATCCTGAAAGCCTTCGCGCAAGTGAGACCGAAGGAGCGGTCGTGCTCAAGGGACGCATAGGTACCGACGGCCTTCTCGAGGATTTGATTGTCGTCTCGAGCGACCACCCGGATTTTGCGAACGCGGCCCTGGATGCAGTGAAGCAGTGGGAGTTCGATGCGACACTCCTGAATTGTGTGGCGATCGACGTGCCGCTCAACATCACCGTCAACTTCCGGCGGTGAAACAGGCCACGGAAGCACGGAAACACGGAAAGGGACTGTCACGGAAGCGCGGAACACGTACGAGCCACCGAGGCACAGAGTCACAGAGATTGCTTTGATAAGAGCTCCCGGCCAGTCTCGCGTTAACCCTGCGCTCGTTGAGGAACGCTGTACCCGCACACGTGGCAAGAGAACTTCTGATCAAAGAGATTTCTCTGTGCCTCCGTGTCTCTGTGGCCCGTACGTCAGCGTTGTCTATTGATACTCAAGAACTGTTTCGGTGCTTCCGTGCTTCCGTGGCCTCTCCTTCACCGACTAAGCCAGTAATTCAGCTTCACCATGAACACTTGCGGGCCCTCGCCGCCGAAGCTGTCTCCCAGATCGCGGAACGGGGAGAATACGCCGGCACGCGCGTCATCGGATCGCGACATGTTCCACACCACGAAGAGCGTGCTGCCTCGCAGGTACTCCCATCGCAGGACGAGATTGCCGCGCAAAGACTTGTTGTTGAAGTCCGGGTCGGAGGTGAGCGCGACGGGTGAAAACTCGAATGACCGCGGACGCGCGAGTTTGCGGATGTTCGTGTAATCGCCTACGGCGACAAACGGCTGCAGAAACAGCTGAAACGACAAGTCGCGGTGGATGGCAAACGTGGTACGCAGCGTGACGTCGAGGACGTTGCGCCGGAGCGTCCCGTACACGTAGTCGATCATGTCATCTTGATCCGCATCTTCGTTGCTGATCCACTGCGCGATATCGCGAGCGGACGTGTAGTTCACACCGATCGACGCCTGAAGCCGTGTGGACGGCTGCAGCCTGAGGCTCGGCCCGAATCGCGCGCTCCACGATCCGAACTGGTCCTTGTTACCGCCGCCGCCAAAGGACAGCCGCCACGTTTTTCGTGAGTCGCTGTTGACGAACAGGTCCATGCCGTAATCCGCCGGCCGCACGATGGGCGGTCCGCCCCGCGTGTCGAGGTCGTCGAGCACGCGAAACCCGTGACCCACGAAGGCGTCGACGCTCCAGAAATTCAGGAACTGCATGGACACGCCGCCGCCGGCGAAGCGGCTGAACACCAGACGATCGTTGTTCCATGACTGTCCGATGTTCGTGAAGAGCGTGATGCGGCGGAATACCGTGCCGGGGTCGGGCCGATCCAGATTGACGCCGCCGAAGAGTTGGTTGCTGTCGACGCGCCCGCGATGAAATCCGAGATCGGTGACCCGAAAATCGCGGCCAAAGTGATCGTAGTGACTGAAAAGGCTCCAGTGTTTTCGCGACACGTTGAAGTTCGTCACGCCGCCAAAGCCATTGCGCGTGCTTTCCCCGTCCGGCCCAGGCGCTCTCGTCACCGCCCAATGGCCATTCCAGTCGTTGCGATTGCGGCTCCACTTGAGGGTGTAGTCGAATCCACCCGTGAACGCGTCAGCGTCCCGCTCGCGCACCACGGCCGTGGCGATGGCGCCGACGTTCGATCCCTTGAAGATGTCGCGCTGCACACGAGCGACGTTGTAAGAGGTGAGCGGTTCCAGCAGTTCTCGACGTACGGAAACTGGTGCGCCCTCATCGCCCGCCGTTGCTACTTCTGCGTACTCGCGCGCGGTCACTGCCGACAGCGCACCGTAGGTCCAGCCTGATGTCTTACCTGTCAACTTCGCCGCGCCAATAACCGACGTGTGATCCGGCTGGCGGACGATTTCATCGTCAATCCGATCTGCGAATCGCGTCGGCACCCGGCCGATGCGACGCGAGTGAAACAGTTGGAACACGCCGAACGGCGGAACGAAGGTGCGGCTGTCTTCGAGGAAGAACGGCCGCTTTTCCGGGAAGAACGTTTCGAACACACTGAGATTCAGCACCGCGGGATCGAGCTCCACCTGACCGAAGTCGGGATTGATGGTCGCGGAGAGCGTTGATGCGGTGCCGAGTCCCACGCGCACATCGACGCCGGCGCCGGCAACG
>DASPWV010000279.1:0-2716 GCA_035637635.1 Vicinamibacterales bacterium
TGAAGGAGATCGTTGCGGACAACAAGAGGATCGCGCCGACCAGGAGACCGAATGGCGGCGGATTCTGGTTCCAGTTCCGAAGCAGGCCAGCTTCGGCGGCCGCCCACGTCACTGCCATCCAGGCTGCCGCCGCGGCGCCGACCGCAAGCGACACCCGTCTTGCGGTCTGGCGCGACGCACCGCTTCGGCGGAACGCCATCGACGTACCGCAGACGAAGGCGACGAGGAGCAGCACAGGGATCGCGACGAAGACAGCGATGACTGGATCGGCGTAAGAGAAATTCATCCCGTGATTTCCACGCAGCCGCCCGCTTCATGTCACAGTGCACTCGAGCATGTCGACACTCGCGGCGAATACGGATTGTCCTCGACCCTTACCCAGATCCGGATCACGACGGATGCAATCTGCCTACAACCCGCGACTGAGGACATGACGTTCACGTCATTTATCCTGGTCACTTATAACAGCCAAGGGGCTGCCGTCGCGATAAACGATGAGTCTTTCACTCATGTTTCAGTCCCGTGTCGCAAGAAGCGTGCTGGGGTGCCATGGCAGCGTCCCAGCACGTTTAGCACGTGAATTTGCGTGTCCACGACGCCGAGCAGCGTGATGCGGCCATTCTTCACAATGACGTGAATCGGATAGTCGCCCGCAGGTTCGGTGCCCGGGAACCGTGCCGGACCAAACGGCATGAACGCACCCGAAAACGGATGACGATGGCCCCACAGCAGACCGCCCCCAGGTGCGTAGCGTGAGAGGAAGGGGTCGCGGTAGATGGCGTAGTACGTCTGCCACCGCACAGTGGCGTCGTTCATCGACGCGGGAGCTCTTCGATCTGATCGTCGACCGTGTCGACGCCGGCAACACGGCGGACAGCACGTTCCGCGTCCGACTTCAACGACGGCCGGTACGCGTAGCCCATCAGCGTGACCGTTCCTTTGTCGTACTTGAACGAGATGAAGTCGAACACGCCGTAATACGGCAACTGAAGAAGCTCGTGTCTGATCTCCTCAATCGTGGATTTCGGTGCGGGCGCTTTGGCGGTCGCCGGCATTGTGCGTGCGCCGATGACGATCGCGACAATCAAAATCGCGCCAAGGCTTCGTGTCTTCATGACTTCTGTTTCCTTTCGCGGATGATCTGATGCACTGGCAATCGACTTCGGTGCGTCCCCCCGTTCGATTGCTCCTCATTCAAATTTACGGCGGCGCGGCTGCGTCGCCTACTGGTGAGGAATCGTCCTCGCGCTGGATCAAGTAGTGGCCGGCCGGCAACGTCTGTCCGTTTACCTCGAACGCAAAGGGCACGTTGGCCTTCAGGACGGTCGACGTGCTCGCACGCGCTGTGTCAGCGGCACTGAGCAGCATCGCACCGGCCAACGCTGCTGCAGTTGTCATCAGGGATCGCATAATGTCTTCTCCTTCCGCGCATCAGGCTCGCCGTGCACGTTCCCACGGCGGGTGGCAATGCGCTGATGTCATCGACCCCTCGACCCCGAGGCCGAGCCGGATCGTTGCCATCTATTCACATAGACGATTGGTGAGGTGATCCAACGGTGAAGAGGACATTAATTCCCGATCATGACAACGTGTTATGATCATTCCTTCGGATCTTGCCGCCCGCTCTGCCGTCTGGCGTAACGAGTCTTTCCTGACTCGCTTCCCATTAGATTCTGCTTAGCTTCGACACGAACTGAACCCGCAGTCCATGCTGGACGCGGGATACATCACCGGCCTGCAGTGCTTTCCAAGAGATGCTTCAGGCAATTCAGGAGCATTCTCCAATGCCGTTCGCTACGCTCGGACTTTCAGACATTCTTTCACGCTCGCTCGGCCGCCTGGGTTATGCGCAACCGACGCCGGTCCAATCACAATCGATCCCGATCGTGCTCAACGGCAGCGATCTGCTCGCGCGTGCGCAGACCGGCACGGGCAAGACCGCCGCATTCGGTCTGCCGATGATCGAGCGGCTGGTCGTGCGCAGCCCGCGACGGGCGGGCGGCGGCGCGCCTCGCGGGTTGGTGCTCGTGCCGACGCGCGAGCTCGCGATCCAGGTTCATCGAGCGCTCACGACCTACGGAGCTCCCGCCAACCTGAAGATCGCCGCAATCTATGGAGGCGTGCCGATACGACCGCAGCATGAGACGCTTCGCCGCGGCGTCGACATCGTCGTGGCGACGCCCGGCCGGCTCATCGATCACCTGCAGCAGCGCTCGATCGATCTCTCGCGTGTCGAAATTCTTACGCTGGACGAAGCCGACCGGATGCTCGATATGGGCTTTCTGCCATCGCTGCGCCGCGTGCTTACGGCGCTGCCGCGCGCGCGACAGACACTCCTGTTCTCGGCCACTCTTTCGCCGGAGGTGAGACGGCTCGCCGCCGACTTCACGCGAGAGCCACTCCAGGTTGACGTTTCTCCGCGTCATGTCGTCGCCATAACTGTGAGCCACCGCGTACACGCCGTCCCTGAGGGCGGCAAGAGCAACGTGCTTTCCCACGTGTTGACCGAGAAGCCCGCGAGCCAGGCGCTCGTCTTCTGCAAGACGAAGCGGCGATCGGACCGCGTCGGCGAGCACCTCAATCGCACTGGGATCAGGGCGGCCGTGATTCATGGCAACAAGAGTCAGGGCGCGCGCAATCGCGCGCTCGGCGACTTCAAGGCGGGACGCGTGAACGTGCTCGTCGCGACCGACATCGCCGCGCGCGGCCTCGACAT
>DASPWV010000280.1:0-3087 GCA_035637635.1 Vicinamibacterales bacterium
GCGCGGACGTCACGACGCGAAGCGATCTCTTTTCTGTCGGCGTCGTTCTGTACGAGATGCTGACGGGAGTCAAGCCGTTCTCGGCACCCGACGTGAGCGGGATCCTGCGCAACGTCGTCGAACGCCATCCGCCGCTCGCGAGCGAAGGGAATCCGGACGTGCCGGAACTGGTCGCGCGGTTCGTCGCTCGGCTCCTCCCGAAATCGCCTGAAGAACGGTTTGCGACTGCAAACGAGGCGCGGGGCGAATTGCAGGCATTGCGCGGCAGCACGCCGACACCCACTCCGGCGCCGAAGGTTCTGCCGTTCGACGCGTTGAGCACGATTGGCGCAGGATCATCGACCCCGAAGCCGGATGAAACAACCGATAAACATTTCGACGACCAGACGCCCGCAATTGCGCAGCAGACGCGAAATTTTCTACCGCCGGCACTCTCGTATTCGATCATCGGAATTCTCGCGGCGGGACTGATCGGCACGATCGCTGTCATTCACGTGCAAACCGATCCCACTCCTGTCGGTGTGATTACGCCGCAGCAGCGAGCGCTATTCGTTGCCAAGAAAAACGCGCTTGCGTACGCGCATCGTCTTGCCGTGGAAGGACGCTATGACGAGAGCCTTCAGGCATACAACGACTACCTGAAGGTCTATCCGAAGAGCGTCACCGGTCAGCAAGGGCGTGACGAGGCGTTCAAGGCAGTCGAGGCGCACAAGGCGAAGGCGACCGTGACCGCCTCCGCGTCGAAGTCGCGGCCGAAGAAAGAGCCGGAGTCGCCCGCGAAAAAACCGTCGCTGTGGCAGCGAATGTTCCACCGCAAGCCCAAGTGAATCGTTGGCTGTTGTTCGTTCTTCGTTCTTCGTTGTTCGTTACACCACGAAGAACAAAGAACGAGGAACGAAGAACGCTTTGTTGGACGAGACGAGGATCCGTCTCGAAGCCATTCATTACGTCCGCGATCTTCGCGAGCGCTGGGTGGCCGTCCCTTCCTCCGAGCTGCAACATTTCACGACCGGCGGTCGCCGCGTTTTTCTGAAAGGGCAGCAGGGGATCTTCAAGCCGGCGGAGCTGAGCGATCCGCTTTCGATCACCTCGACGATCGACTCGTCGTACACCGATGACCCGATCGAAGGAAGCCGGGTGCTGTACGACTTCGCTCCGGACTCCGACGGTCTGAAGAGATGTGCCGAGCCGGAGATCCCGCTGATTTACTTCCTACAGGTGAAGCGAAAGCCGAATCCGGAGTACGTCATTTTTGCGCCGGTGTATGTGGTCGGATGGGACGACACAACGCGACGATTCCTCATCGATCTGTCGGAGCAGAAACCGGGCGAAGTGGTTTCCCCGCCGGCGATGACGCGCCAGCTCACGTTGCCGGCCATTCGCACACCCGAAAGCCCGATGGAAATTCGCGAAATGTCGAAGAGCTACGTCATCACTACCGTGCAACGGCGGCTCTACCACGCGCGCTTTCGCAACGCCGTGCTGAAGGCCTATCGCGACCGCTGTGCAGTGTGCGGCCTTCGCGTGCGCGCGCTTCTCGATGCGGCGCTCGTTGTTCCCGATCGCGATCCGCAGCCGGCTTTCTCGGTGCGCGACGGAGTGGCCTTGTGCGCGACGCATCATCGCGCATTCGATGCGCACATCCTCAGCTACGACTCCGATTACCGCATTCGCATCAACCTGCCGGAGCGCTTCACCGCTGGCGAAGGAGAGCGCGCAATGCTTCTCGCGTTCGCCGGAAAGCGCCTGGAGCTCCCTGCGGACGAGGAGCTGTGGCCGGCGGTGTAGTGGCGGCTACACACTGGCGCAGAACGCGACCGTCTCGCGCAGCTTCTCGCGGTCGATCGGTTTGCGAAACACCGCGCTGACCAGACCGCGATATGGCCCTTCGATGATCGAGTCGGGCACCAGGGTTTCCGACGCGCCGGTAATGGCGATGATCGCCGGCGGACTCGGACGGCGCATGCGCAGTTGATCGATGAACTGCAAGCCGTCGATGTCCGGCAGGATCATGTCCAGCACCACGACGGCGCACTCGGGAGTCACCGCTTTTTCCAGCCCCTCCGCTCCGGTGCTCGCCTGCTCGACCACAAATCGCGTGTCCTGCGAGAGGTCCGCCGCGAGCAGCTTGCGCACGGAGTCGGTGTCATCGACCACCAGAACCATCGGCTTGTGGGGCATACAAAGAGGTTATCACGCGACTCCAGCTCGCCCTCCGAAAATACAAGACCACCGCGATCGTCAGCGGCGCGAACGACAACAACAGGAGAAGGCGCGCCAGCGCCTGAATGCTCGGATGCCACGGCGTGTGGATGATGAGGTCGGCCGAGATGCTGTCGATGTCGTGCATCAGCATGCCGCCCTTCCCTTGTTTGTAGACCTCCAGAACATCCTGGTCATGCATCAGATCGAGACAAAAAGAGATCATATTAAATTGTATGAAAAATGCTATGAATGCGCCGAGAGGACGTTCCAGCTCAGGGATGCGCCAACCGATTCCGGCGAGCGCCATGTAGAGAAAAATCCCGGCGAAGATGCTCTCGGACGCGTGTCCCGCAGCACTGACCACGAGCAGGCGTCGCCACTCGGACGTGACGAAGAACAGCCATATGAGGAAGCATCCGCCGATCAGCGCGACCGTGCGTCGGTTCTCGCGGAAGAGGTACATCCCATATCCGAATCCGCCGGCGACGACGAGCGCGATCGCGAGTTGAAACCGTCCGTGCGGCGTGATTCCGCCGCCGTACACGAAATCGAATGAGGGAATTGATGGATAGCCGAGAATCCATCCGGCCACCGCGTGCCCCAATTCGTGAACGAGTGTGATGATCGGGTGCAACAGGAAGCGCGTGAGCGGAATCGCGTAGGCGATAACCGCGATCGCGAAGCCGATGCCGAGGACGCGGAGTTCGTCGCCCCTCACCCGGCCCTTCGGGCCACCCTCTCCCACCGGGAGAGGGTGCCGCGAAGCGGCGGGTGAGGGGACGTACTTCCCAAAAACGATGCCGCAGCGCGAGCACTCGCGCGCGCTCTCAGCCTCCTCGAACCCGCACTTCGGACAAGTTACGGTAACCAAGGTATGCGAGG
>DASPWV010000281.1:0-2235 GCA_035637635.1 Vicinamibacterales bacterium
TTCGCGGCACGGAGCCTGCGCTGCGGAAGTTCCTCGACCAACTCTCTGAGAAGGAAATCACGCAGCCCGAGGCTCCCGGCAAGTGGTCGGTCGCCCAGGTCCTGCAACACCTCGCCGATTCCGACCTGGTCTGGGGATACCGGGTTCGGATGGTGCTCGCTCAGGACCGGCCGCAATTGACCGGATACGACCAGGACCTCTGGGCCGAGCGGCTGCGATACGATGCCGCGGACGCGCGACAAGCGCTCAACGACTTCGCCGTCCTGCGCCAGGCGAACCTGCGACTTTTGGCGCGTGCGTCCGACGACGATTTCAATCGCGTCGGTGTCCACGCGGAACGGGGTGAGGAGAGCGTCCGTCACATGATTCGCCTCTATGCAGGGCACGATCTCCTCCATTTGCAGCAGCTCGCTCGAATTCGAGAGGCGGTGACACACACATCGGAATCATGACAGCCGCATGGCACCGCCCGTAGTGCTCCCATCGCGATCGTTTGGCTGTTGAAGGGCGTTTACGAATGACTGCCTCCGATTCCGAAAAGCGTGAAACACTCGGCCGCGAGCTCATCGCGCTCGCATCGGAAGATCAGCGGGTCCGCGAGGAACTGGCCGCCGACGGTTCGCTCTTCGACGGGTACCATCCCCGGATGGAAGGTGTTCATCGTCGCAACGCCGCGCGTCTGGCTGCGATCGTCGAGCAGCGCGGCTGGCCCGGAGTCTCACTCGTTGGTGCCGCGGCTGCGGAGGCCGCCTGGCTGATTGCGCAACACGCGATTGGCGAGCCGGAATTCCAACGGCGCTGCCTTCGCGCGTTACAGGACGCCGCAAGCCGCGGCGAAGTTCCCCTGTGGCAGCCAGCCATGCTCGAGGATCGCATCCGGATGTTCGAAGGGCGTCCGCAGATCTACGGTACGCAACTCGAGCCAGACGAAGAAGGGCGGCCGCGGCCGTATCAGATTGACGATCCCGACGGCGTGGAGCAGCGACGAAAGGCCGTTGGATTGGAGCCGCTGAGCGCGCGGCTGGCCACAGCCGAGAAGATGCCGCTGCCGGCAGATCGCGCAAAGTTCGAGCGCGAGTATCAGGATTGGCTGCGCCGCGTCGGCTGGCGATCGTGACGCCTACGTGGCGTAGACTTTCATGTCGGTGAACCGAGGCGGGACTCAACTCCCACCCTCCGCACATTTCCATCAAACCTTGGAACGCCTTGGAACTTTGAACCCTTGAACCTTTTTCAGGGTTGCAGCGCAAAGGCGTAGAGCGTATCGCCTGCTCCGACAATCACGTACTGTCGTCCGTCCAGCAAAAACGTTTCAGGCCCGTTGGAGGTGTTGGTGCCGAGCCCCGCGTGCCAGAGCGGCTTGCCCGTTGCCGCGGCGTACGCAACGAAGTTTCCGCCGCCATCGTTGCCGAACAGCAGTCCGCCGGCGGTGCTGAGGAGACCCATCGCGCCTCCGCTGCTGCCTATGGATGTCAGCGCCAGCGGGCGGCTCCAGCGCACCTTGCCGGTCTTGTAGTCGAGTGCCTTCAGCGCGTTCCCCGCAGTCCCCACTCCTCGCTCTGCCGCGGCCCATCCTTGTGGGCGCGCATCGATATCGGTCAGATACATCAAACTGAATGCCTGGCGCGTGCCGACGTAGAGCAACCCGGTATCGGGACTGAAGCTCGGTGGTGGCCAATTCGTCGCGCCGGTCGTATCTGGCGAGACGAGTGTTCCCGGCACGCTCGCGTCCTTGGCAGGATCGCGAATCGGCTGTCCCTTGGCGTTGATCTCGCGCGTCCAGTTGGCCGAATCGATCAATCGCGTCGTGAGGATGTGTTTTCCGTTGGTCCGATCGAGCAGGAAAAAATGGCCGTTGCGGCTCGCCTGCGCGAGGAGCTTGCGCGGTTGTCCTTCGATCACACCGTCGATCAGCACGGGCGTTTGCGCGGCATCCCAGTCGTGCGTGTCGTGCGGCGTCACCTGGTAGTGCCACACCATCTTCCCCGTGTCGGGATTGAGCGCGACGATGGTGCACGTATATAAGTTGTCGCCTTCGCGACTCTGACCGGCCAGCACGGGATTCGGATTGCCCGTGCCGATGTAATAGAGATTCAGCTCAGGGTCCTACGTCCCCGGCAGCCACGGCATACCGCCGCCGCCGAGCATCGCGTATTCGTCGGGCCATGTCTCGGAGCCCGGCTGACCAGCGCGCGGTGTCGTGTTGAAGCGCCACACGACTTCGCCGCTTTCAGG
>DASPWV010000282.1:0-6263 GCA_035637635.1 Vicinamibacterales bacterium
CGGCGGCTTGTCAACTGCCGCATCGAAGAGCGCGGCCACGCGGGCCCACCGGTCGGCAGCGGCGTTCATTCTCCAGCGAGCTCGCGCCGGAGCCACGCGCGCGCGATCGTCCAGTGCCGCTTCACTGTGGCGGGGGAGATGCCGAGCACGTCCGCGGTTTCTTCGACGGTGAGGCCGCCGAAATACCGCAGCTCCACGACCTTCGCCTGCCGCTCGTCCAGCGCGCTCAGCCGCTGGAGCGCGCGATCGAGGGCAAGCACGTCGATATCGCCGGGCCGATTCGCTGCCGAGGGCACGAGCTGTTCGTCCAGCGTAATGCGCTCGGGATCGCCGCCTCGTTTCGCGGCGTGCCTGCGCCGCGCGCGCTGGACGAGGATTTGCCGCATCGAGAGAGCGGCTATGGCGAGAAAGTGCGTCCGGTTCTGCCAGTTGTGCGCGCGCTCGGCAATCAACCGTATATACGCTTCATTCACGAGCGCCGTCGCTTGAAGCGTCTGGCCGGGCCGCTCTCGCCGCAAATACGATGCGGCAAGCTTTCGCAACTCGTCATAAACGAGGGGCATCAACTTGGAAACTGCGAGCGGGTCGCCGCTGCTGGCCTGTGTCAGAAGCTCGGTCGCGCTCGGCGGCATACGCAGCCATGATAAGGGCGAAAGGCTGTGGCTGGAGTTGCGGATCCGGATTCGCCACGAAACCACGAAAGATCACGAAATCACGAAATTTTTTTATCTCGTGTTTTCGTGAGTTTTCGTGTTGTCGTGGCTACGCACTTGCTCAGTAGCGTGTCGCGCTCCGGTCGTTGATTCTGGCGGTGTCTATCGCTCGCCGGAAGATGCGATCGTAGGTGTTGATCTCGTTCTCTGGTGCGACGCCGATCAGATACAGGAGGCTGCCGTCGCGCATTTGCACCGTTGATAACGCAACCACTTCGCGCTGCCCCGTCACGTCGGAGGTGTTCGTGAAATACGCAGTCAGCGCATTGCGCCCGTCTATCCGGTCCCGCCGGTAGTTGCCGTCCATCCGGAGATCCGGATTGGACTGGCGGAAGCCGTCCACGAGCTCGTTGGTGCCCTGCTCCAGGTTGTGCGTTTCGTTTGGAATGAGCCCCACTTCCATTCCGTGCGTGAAGCTCGTGTTGCCGCGATTGCCCGTTTCGAGGTACCCGCCTCGCGGCGCGACGATTACGCTGTTGCCGTTCTGCAGCTGCTCCCAGTTGTCGGGAAGGCTGAGCGATAGAAAGTTGCCGAGATTCATTGTCCGATAACGGCTGGACGGCGCCTCTACCGATACCGTTCCGCCGGCGCGGCTTGGGTAGTCACGACCGCTGGTCGTCCGATCCGTGCGCCGCACCTGCCCACGGGCAATCTGTTCGGCCGTGTATGCAGGTTGCATTCGACTCAATCGATTCTGCACGTCGTTGAACGCGCGGACGTCTTCGGCGCTGCGTTCGACGCGAAGCGTTTGTGCTTCGCGATTGATCGCCTCGTAGCGGTTGCCGGGATTGGGGTGATCGCTCATCCACTCGGGTCCGCCTCCGCCACGACTCTGCTGCTCGATGGTCCGGAACATGTCCGCCATTCGGCGTGGGTCGTAACCGGCGCGCGCCATGATCTGCGCGCCCATCAAGTCGGCCTGCCGCTCGTACTCACGGCTGTATTTCATGAAATACGTGCCGATTCCGATTTGCGAACCGGCGGAGATCACGTTGCCGGCAGTGCCGCCGATGATGGCCCCGAGGATTTGACCGGCAATCGAGCCCACCTGATAGGGCTGCGCCTTGGTCGCTTGCGCGGTGCCGTGTCGGAGAGCGACGTGCGAAAGCTCGTGCGCCATCACTCCCGCGATTTCGCCCTCGGAATGTGCCGCCTCGATCATGCCGCGGTTCAGAAACATCGGTCCGCCGGGCAGCGCAAACGCGTTGATTTCTTTTTGATTCACGACGTCGAACGTGTAGCGGAACTCGCGATGCTGCAGATCCGGGGGAATCGCCTCGACCAGCCGCTGGCCGATGCCTTCGACGTAGTTGTCGACCGCCGGGTCGTTCAGCATCGGTAGTTCACTGCGTGCCTGCTGCGCCGCTTCCTGCCCGATTCGCACGTCCTCGGCGGGTGAGTATTTGTTCTTGTCAGGCGTGATGGCCGTCTGAGCCGGCGCTGTGCCGGCAGCCAGCGTGAGCATCAACGCCGCGGTGAGAGTTACGTACCGATAAGAGAACAGTCGAGCAGTCATGTCCCGTCCTATTGCAAGCTGCCTACCAGCCCGTGTGTCTCAGCTCCGCTCAATTTTCACGGAATTCACGACGATTTCCTTCAGGGGCCGATCCTGGGCGCCCGTCCGCGTCTTACCGATGCGCTGGACGACATCCATGCCTTCCACAACTTCCCCGAAAATGGCGTGCTTGTTGTCGAGCCAGGGCGTCGGCGCAAGCGTGACGAAAAACTGGCTGCCGTTGGTGTTGGGGCCTGCATTGGCCATCGAAAGCAGGCCTGCCTTATCGTGACGAAGCCCCGGTCCGAATTCGTCGGCAAACTGGTAACCGGGCCCCCCGGTGCCGGTTCCGAGCGGACAGCCGCCCTGAATCATGAAGTCATCGATGACGCGGTGGAAGCTCAGCCCGTCGTAGAAAGGCCGCTTGACCTTTTGTCTCGTCTTCGGATCGGTCCACTCCTTGGTTCCGTCCGCCAACTCGGTGAAATTCGCGACCGTTTTCGGCGCTTTCTCGTCGAAGAGGTGCGCTTTGAACGTGCCTTCGGATGTGTTGAAGGTTGCGTAGGTGGCCATTCCGCCATCTTACCGGCACGACGCCTCGACCTGATACCTGATACCTGATACCTGACGCGCGGCACGCGATTAGAATCCTCCTACGCCATGTCCACCGCTCCTGCCGCGTTACCTGCGTCGACGATTGCGGCTCTGGTGCAAGGACGGCATTCCGACCCGTTCTCCGTGCTTGGACCACATCAACTACGGCAGAACGGCGTCTCGGGTCTCGCTATCCGCACATGTCAACCTCACGCGGCAACGATTGCGGTCGTCGATCGTTCCAGCGGTCGAGCGATTGCCATGGATCGTCTGCATCAGGATGGTGTGTTCGAGACGTTTGTGGAGGGCGCGACGCGTGACGGTTTCGATTATCGCTACCAGGTCACGTGGCCAAGCGGCGAATCATCCGAGATCGACGATCCGTATCGCTATGGTCCCGTCCTGACCGACTTCGATCAGCATCTCTTCGCCGAGGGAACCCACGTTCGAGCGTTCAATCGTCTCGGGGCGCGGCCAATTCGGCATGGCGGTCGCTCAGGCGTCCACTTCGCGGTGTGGGCCCCGAGCGCCCGCCGCGTCAGCATCGTCGGCGATTTCAACACGTGGGATGGACGTGTGCATCCGATGCGCACGCTCGTGCCGTCGGGATTGTGGGAGATCTTCATTCCGGACCTCGGTATCGGCGATCGATACAAGTTCGAGATCGTGACCCCGCAGAACCACATCGTCCTCAAAGCGGATCCCTGCGCACGTTATTTCGAACAACCGCCGCTCACCGCTTCAATCGTGTGGGACCCGGGAAACTACATGTGGGGTGACGGTGAGTGGATGCGCGATCGAGCGGCGAAAGGCGCATGGCTCGGGCGTCCGATGTCCGTCTACGAAGCGCATCTTGGCAGTTGGCGTCGACGAGACGATGGCGCGTTTCTGAACTATCGCGAGCTGGCCGACAGCATGGTTCCGTACGTGCGCGAGATGGGCTTCACGCATATCGAGTTGATGCCGGTGATGGAACATCCGTTTTCCGGTTCGTGGGGCTATCAGGTGATCGGCTTTTTCGCGCCGACCAGCAGGTTTGGAACACCGGAGGATTTCAAGTACTTCGTCGACGCGTGTCATCGCGCGGGCATTGGCGTGATTCTCGATTGGGTGCCAGGACATTTTCCGAAGGACGTGCACGGCCTCGCCCGATTTGATGGCACCGCGTTGTACGAGCACGTGGATCCGCGGCAGGGAGAGCATCAGGACTGGGGCACGCTCATCTTCAACTACGGCCGGCACGAGGTCCGATCGTTTCTACTGAGCAGCGGACTCTACTGGATTGAGGAGTTCCACGTCGACGGCCTTCGTGTGGACGCCGTTGCGTCGATGCTCTATCTCGATTACTCGCGCAAGGAAGGGCAGTGGGTGCCGAATCGCTACGGCGGCCGGGAGAATCTCGAAGCCATCGACTTCGTGCGCGAATTGAATCGCCTCGTCGGGGGTGAGCATCCCGGCGTGGCGATGATTGCCGAAGAGTCGACGGCATGGCCTGGTGTGACGAGACCCGTGCACGTTGGCGGCCTCGGGTTCACGCACAAGTGGAACATGGGATGGATGCACGACATGCTCAGTTACTCGCAGCAGGATCCGATCTATCGGAAATACCATCACGAAAAGATCTCGTTCTCGTTGCTTTACGCCTTTACCGAGAACTTCATCCTGCCGTTTTCACACGACGAGGTCGTGCACGGCAAGCGATCCATGCTCGACAAGATGCCCGGGGACTTGTGGCAGAAGCACGCCACGCTGCGTGCGCTTTACGGCTACATGTTCACCCATCCGGGCAAGAAGCTGCTGTTCATGGGCGGTGAGATCGGGCAATGGCGGGAGTGGAATCACGACACGCAACTCGAGTGGGACGTGCTCGGCGATGGCCGTCACGCCGGTCTCCAACGATGGGTGAGAGATCTGAACCGCACGTATGCGTGGGACTCCGCGCTTTGGGAAGTCGACTTCGAGCCGCGTGGCTTTTCGTGGATCGACGTGCACGATCACGAGAACAGCGTCATCTCGTTCGTGCGGTTCGCGAACGACCACTCCAACGCCAGCGTGGTGCTGGTGAATTTCACGCCGGTTCCCCGGCATCACTATCATGTCGGCGTCCCGCGCGCTGGCGAGTACCGCGAAGTGCTGAACAGCGACGCCGAAATCTACGGCGGCAGCGACGTCTTGAACGGCGTCGTGACAGCCGTGGACACGCCGTCGCACGGCTTTCCCGCATCATTGAGCGTGACCGTTCCTCCACTCGGATTCATTCTTCTGAAGGCCGATCCAGGGCGTTGAAGTGCGCATCCGCGCGCACCTGCGCACCGGTGCGCCGGACCCGCGCACCTGTGGACCCGCGCACCGCACCTGTGGACCCGCGCACCGCACCGCACCTGACGCACCCGAGCGCACCTGTCGCACCCAGGCACCGGGACACGTCCCACAGCCGACCACTATGCGTCTCTGTACCGCACGAATTCCCTGGGGCAACCGGTGTGCGCCAGGCGTACTTGCGTAATGGGCTCACGGTACGCGATTCGCATTGTGAGCCCGCTAATTTCGCGCGCGGCGCCAGTGACCAATCGAGTGACGAGTGCTGTGACCAACGTAGGGACGAAATTCGCCAACGTGCCCATTCGGCCGCGCGTGATCTTTACGGTGGCGACCGGCCTCGGCTTCTTCTCCGGTTTTCAGGCGTACTACTTCGTCAACACCTTCACGCAGCGTCCCGCCTCGTTTCCGCTGCTGCTCGCGCTCAACCTCAGTTACTGGTATTCGTGGGCCATTCTCACACCGGGCATCATCTGGCTTGCCCGGAAGTTTCCCTTCGAGCGCCGGGCGTGGAAGCTGTCCGCGCTCGTGCACCTTGCAGGCGTCTTCAGCGCCACGCTCCTGCACGTGGGGCTTACGGTCGCCTCGCGCCTCGCGATCTTTTCCCTCATCAACGAGCCGTCGAGCCCGTGGTGGATCGAGGCGCAGCGCATGTTCTTCCTGAATTTCGACTGGGAGATGATGACCTACTGGGCCATCATCGGTCTGTCGTACACGCTGTGGTATCAGCGTGAGGCACAGGATCGAACGCTCCGCGCCAGTCAGCTCGAGACGCATCTCGTCGCGGCGCGTCTCCAGGCGCTCCAGCGCCAGTTGCAGCCGCATTTTCTCTTCAACACGCTCAACACGATTTCGGCGCTGATGCACCGCGACGTCGACGCGG
This sequence comes from Vicinamibacterales bacterium, assembly GCA_035637635.1. Taxonomy (GTDB): domain Bacteria; phylum Acidobacteriota; class Vicinamibacteria; order Vicinamibacterales; family UBA2999; genus DASPWV01. Next base: position 6,005 of record DASPWV010000282.1, read on the forward strand.
CGGACAACATGATCGCGCGATTGAGCGACCTGCTGCGGCTCTCGCTGCAGACCGTCGGCGTGCAGGAGACGACGCTCAAATCGGAGCTCGACTTCGTGTCGAAGTACCTCGAAATCGAACAAACGCGCTTCAGGGATCGTCTGACAGTGGTATTCCACGTGCAGCCCGACACTCTCGACGCCCTCGTTCCCAACCTTATCCTTCAACCACTCGTCGAAAACTCCATCAAGCACGGAATTGCCGCGAAACCGAGCCACGG
>DASPWV010000283.1:0-3037 GCA_035637635.1 Vicinamibacterales bacterium
CCATTACCGTGTTCTCGTTGACCTATGCGGTGCTGCCGCGCTACGGCCTGATGCTCGCGCTCGTGGTGCTGCACGGTGCCTTCTGGTCAGGGTTGCTTTCGGCATCTGGGACGTATGTCACGTCGATCGTGCCCGCGATTCGCCGGGCCGAAGGCATGGGCTACTGGGGGTTATCCACCGTCCTTGCAACGACCGTCGCGCCGACGCTCGGGCTCTGGGTGTACGGTCACGGTGGATGGACGGCCATGTGCCTGGAATCGGCGGGGCTCAATCTCGTGATGGCTACAATCGCGTGGCTCTTGCCGCGCGATCAACCAATGCGATTGCATACCAAGGTGACGTTCGAATGGCGTGTGCTCGTCTTGTCGGGGACGTTGTTCCTGTATGCGTTCGGCTACGGCGGCATCACGAGCTTTGTTGCCTTGTACTCCGACCGCAACCACGTGACACCACGCGCGCTGTACTTTACGTTGTTCTGTCTCACCATTGTGCTGACACGCCCATTCGTGGGACGCTTCGCGGATCGTGTGGGCTACCGTCGCATCTTCGTACCCTGCGTGCTGCTCGTGGCCACCGGCTACGCGGTCCTGGCCGTGGGCGGCACTCGCATGCACCTGGTGATCTCGGCGTTGATCTTCGGGATGGGATTCGGCTCGGCGTATCCCGTCTTTCTCGCGCATCTGCTCCGCCACGTCAGCGACCGCCGGCGCGGAGCGATGTTCGGCAGCATCATCGGCGCGTTCGACACCGGAATCGGCAGCGGATCGATCGCGATGGGGTGGATTATTCAGCGCTTCGGGTTTCAGCCGGCATGGGCAACTGCTGCGGCGCTGGCGGCGTGTGCAGTTCCGTTCTTTTTGATTGCGGAGCCTCGGCTGCTGCCACGAGAACTGGAAGTAGCGGCGTAACGGAACTCACAACTACGAAGTTGCAAACTTCACTGCTCGAGACTTTGCCGCGAAATCACGAAAGGTCACGAAAGCACGAAACAATTTCAATGTCTTTTTCGTGTTTTCGCGTGTTTTTCGTGTTTTCGTGATCGGCGTTTTGAACGTTGAACTGTCGATGTCCATGGACTACGTCAACCTCGGAAAATCCGGCCTCAAGGTCTCGCGCCTCTGTCTCGGGTGCATGTCATACGGCACATCCACGTGGCGCCCCTGGGTGTTGGACGAGCGCGAAAGCCGCACGATTCTCAAACGGGCTCTCGAGTTTGGAATCAACTTCTTCGATACCGCCGACCTGTATTCGAACGGGGTGAGCGAGGAAGTCGTGGGACGCGCGCTTCGCGATTTTGCGTCGCGCGATGAGGTCGTCATCGCGACCAAGGTGTTCTATCCGATCAAGCAACACGCCAACGCCGGCGGTCTGTCGCGCAAACACATCATGCACGCGATCGACGATTCACTCCGGCGCCTGCAGACGGATTACATCGACCTCTATCAGATTCATCGCCTCGATCTCCAGACGCCAATCGAAGAAATGCTCGAAGCGCTGCACGATGTCGTCAAAGCGGGCAAGGCGCGATACATCGGCGCATCGAGCATGTTTGCGTGGCAGTTTGCACGCCTCGTTTACACGCAGCGCATCCGCGGCTGGACGGAGTTCGTCTCCATGCAGAATCATTACAACCTCATTTACCGGGAGGAAGAGCGGGAGATGAACCCGTTCTGTCGCGCCGAGGGCATCGGCCTGATTCCGTGGAGCCCGCTCGCGCGCGGCTTCCTCGCCGGCAACCGGCAGCGCGGCCGCAAAGACGCCAGCTTGCGCGAACAGCACGACGGGTACGGTCACGGCCTGTACTATTCCGAAGCTGACTATCAGATTGCCGATCGCGTGGTCGAGGTCGCGAAAGCCAAAGGCGTTCCGCCTATCCACCTCGCGTTGTCCTGGATTCTGCGTCAGCCGGGCGTCACGGCGCCGATCATCAGCGTCACCAAGCGCGAACAACTTGACCAGCTCGTCGACGGTCTCGCGGTGTCGCTCACATCGGAGGAAGCGACGGCGCTCGAGGAGCCCTACCAGCCGCATCCGGTTCTCGGAATCGACTGACGGCGCTCGCCGCTTCGATAGGCGTGCTCGGATCGAGCATTGCCCAGCACGGAATACCCAGAAAGTACACGCCCGCAAGGATCACGATGAACAGGTTCCAATCGCCCCCTGTTCGACTGAGGAGGAAGCCGCCGATCATGGTCGACGTGGTGCCGGCGAGATTCCCCATCAGGTTCATCGTGCCGGCGACGGACGCCGCATATCGGCCCCCCACGTCCATGCAAGAGGCCCACGCGTGGGGCATGACCAGATCGTTGCAGAACGACGCAGCGGACATCAGCGCAATCGTGGCGTTGATGCCATCCATTCTGGTTGAAAGCATCAGAAGAGTGCCGGCGCCGATGAATCCGAGGATCGCCATGATTCTGCGTGTCCGCACGAGATCACCGGTGGACCGCGTCAGCCGCGTGCTGACCATGCCGCAAACGAGCGATCCGAGGCCGTTGAAGAACAACGGGAACACCGCATACGTCGCGCTTTCGGTCGCGGTCAAATGGTGATGTTCCTGGAGGTATGTTGGCAACCATGTGAGAGAGAAGTACCAGCCAAATGAGAGGAAGTAATACTGCGCGGCCAGAAGGAGCACCGACCGGGACCGCAGCAAGCGTCCCCACGGTACGCTGCCGTGTTCCGCAGCGTGCGGTTCGACGTCGCCCAGCAACGCCAATTCGGCGCTGTTGACGCTCTTGTGTGTGCGCGGATCGTCTCGATACCACCGGTAAAAGAAGACGGCCCACACGATGCCGAGCAACCCAAACAATCCGAACGCGGAGCGCCACCTGACGTACTGCAGCACCCACACCACCAGCAGCGGCGTGAACGCGCCACCCCATCGAGCTGCCATCCACAGCAGGCCCTGCGCGCGCGTTCGTTCAACGCGCGGCAGCCAGGTAGTGAACGATTTCGCGATGATCGGAAAACACCCGGCTTCACCCACACCGAACAGAAACCGGACGACAATCATCGATGCAAAACTCCAGGCTGC
>DASPWV010000284.1:0-1638 GCA_035637635.1 Vicinamibacterales bacterium
TTCTATGACATCGAGCAGCCGTTTGTGCAGCAGTGGCACGTCAACTACGAACGCGATCTCGGCCACAACGTGGTGACGGAGGTTGGCTACATTGGATCGCAAGGACACCACCTCCCCTTCTATGGCGATCCGAACACGACGCCATCGGAATATGGAGCCGACGGCGTCAAGCGGCTCGTGCCGGGCGCGGCATTGCGGTATCCGAGTTGGGGCCGCATCCGCACACGCACCAACGTCGCGCGGTCGAACTACGAAGGCATGACGCTGAGCCTCCACAAGCGGTATTCGGACGGCTGGCAATTCCAGGCGTCCTACACGCTGGGCAAGTCGAACGACACCTGGTCGGGCGGTCAGATCGGCGGCAGCGACTTCGACAACGGCGCCGGAAGCGCGACCGACTGGTGGGATCCGGAATACGAGTACGGACCGTCCAACTACGACATCCGCCGCAACTTCGTGATGAACACGGTGTACCTGCTGCCCTTCGGCAAGAGCCGCTCGGGGTTTGCCGGCGCGCTGAGCAAAGGCTGGAACATCGGAGCAGTCTTCGCGGCCACGAGCGGCCTGCCACTCACGCCGCTCCTCGGCTACGATCAGGTCGGCGATCGGCAGAGCGACACGGGACTGCAGAAGCCGAACGTCACCGGGACGATCAACTATCCCGCCACCGCGGAGCAGTGGTTCGATCCATCCGCCTACAGCGTGCCGGCAGCCGGCGTCTTCGGCAACGCGCGCCGCAACTCGGTGCGCGGTCCCGGCTTGAAGGTCGCTGACATTTCCGTGTTCAAGAACCTTACGATCGCGCGCTTCACGGCGCAGATCCGCTTCGAGGCGTTCAACGCGTTCAACTGGGTCAACCTCGGGCTGCCCGACGCCACCATCTTCACCGCGGGCGGGGTTCGCAACCCGACGGCCGGACAAATTCGTAGCACTTCAACGCCTGCGCGCCAGTTTCAAGTAGGACTCAAATTCATTTTTTAGGGTTCAGGAGTTCAACCTTTTTTATGCGCGTAACGCGCGCAACATGTCGCCGATGTATTCGGTCGTGTTCGCGATGACCAGCATCAACGTCCACGGCCGCAACTGAGCCAACGTTCGAGAAAGCGCGTCGTCCGGCGTGTCGGCACTTCCCAGAATGAGTCCGGTCGTGGTGACGCGCCGCGCGCTGCATGCTTCGCCAATCGCGGCAACCTCCGGCACGTCCTCGCCCGCGGTCGCGACCATCACGACGAGATCTGCCGCGTCGATTTCCTCGGCGAGCCTGACGGGGCGACTGGTGAGCTCTGCCGCCCTGAAAAAGGTCGCGCCGTTCCATTCGCCTTGCGCAAGCGAATCGACGACCGGATCGGCGCGTCGATCGAGCGCAATCACCTTGACTGCGCGCGGACGCGAGTTGGGTTTGTCGATCCGAAACCGCGCCTCCCTGGCGCTCGACATGCGCGCGTTTTCACTGATCATGATCAGATCGTGACGTGTTCCATATCGGTCTGCACCATGAGCGCGGCTTTTGCTGCGTCTTTGAAATGCTGATCCGGCGGTAACACGACCGACGCAGACCGGCATCGTTGATGCGCCGGATCGAGCCCGGGTGGGTGCACCCCCTTCTCCACCATCGCCTTCACGGTGCGAAGCAACCGA
>DASPWV010000285.1:0-6415 GCA_035637635.1 Vicinamibacterales bacterium
CCTACGGGCGCTACTTCGACTGGACCAAGTACGAACTGGCGCGCGGATCGTTCGGAGGCGACGTCTGGACGACGCGTTACCGCTCGCTGGATACGCCGGATCCGACGCAGCTCAGTTTCAAGAGCTTGCCAGGACGAAACCTCTGGACGAACGCGTCCGACTCCTTCCAGGATCATCGCGTCCCCAGCTTCGGCGAAACGGCAATCGACCCGGACATCAAGCCGATGTCGCAGGACGCCTTCAACGCCGGCGTGGAGTATCAGCTGTCGTCCAACATGGTTGTCGGCGCGAACTACGTCCACACCAACCTGATTCGCACGATCGAGGACCTTGGCGTGGTCGTGAACGGCGACGAGGTGTACATCTACGGCAACCCGGGTGAGGGTCTCGCGAGCATGACGCCAACCACCGGGCGGACAGCGCCGTTCGAAACGCCGAGGCCGAAGCGCAACTACGATGCGGTGGAGCTGACGCTCAATCGGCGCGTCAGCCGCAACTGGTTTGCGGGCGGCAGCTACGTGTGGAGCCGCCTGTTCGGCAACTACCCCGGCACGGTGAACACGGACGAGATCGTCGCACCGGGCCGCGTCTATCTCGGGTCGCAGGAGGCGTTCGGCCAGGTGGTGCGTCCCGGCACCAACGCCAGCCGTGCGTGGGACCTCGACGAGATCATGTTCGATTCACATGGCAACAAGGGCGTCGACGGCCTGTTGCCGACCGACCGCACGCATGTGGTGAAGGTGTACGGCGCGTATACAGCCCCGTTCGGAACAACCGCCGGGGTGAACTTCTATGCCGCCAGCGGCATGCCGCTGTCGACCACGGTCTGGACGCGCAACCAGATTCCAGTGTTGGTCAACGGCCGCGGCGACCTGGGCCGGACCGATAGGCTCACCCAGACCGACCTGTACCTCTCGCACGACATCAAGGCGGGCGGAGCGAAGCGCGTGCGGCTGGAACTGAACGTGCTCAACGTGTTCAACCAGCAGCAAGAACGGCATCGCGTGCAGTTCGTCAACCGCGTCGGCGCGAACGGACGCCGGCTGGTGAGCTCGGCGATCGATCTGAGCGGAGTCGACCTGACGCAGGGCTACGACTACGTGTCTTTGCTCAATGCCACGGTGGATGCGCAGAAGGCGCCGGGAACACCTGTGTCCGGCTATCGCGATCCCCGCTTCAACTTGGCGGACGTGTGGAATCCGGGGATTCAGGGACGCTTCGCTGTTCGGCTCGCGTTCTGACGCTGAAGCGCACATCGCCACAGAGGCGCAGAGACACAGAGAACTCTTTTGAGGAGAAATCTCTGTGTCTCGGCGTCTCGGTGGCTTCGTCGTGGGCGGCTGGCGATCAGTTGTTGTCTATCTGCGCCCTCTGCAGCCGTCCGCTGAAGTCCACGTACACCGACTTCCATTCCGAAAACACATCGAGCGCAGCGGTTCCGGCCTCGCGGTGTCCGTTGCCCGTCGCTTTCGTTCCGCCGAACGGCAAATGGACTTCGGCGCCGATTGTCGGCGCGTTGACGTAGAAGACGCCCGTGTAGAGCTCGCGCATCGCACGAAATGCGCGATTGATGTCCTGTGTGTAGATCGACGCGGACAGCCCATAGGGAACGTCGTTGCCAATCGCGATCGCTTCGTCCAACGAACGCGTCTTGATGATCGAGACCACGGGCCCGAAGATCTCTTCGCGCGCAATGCGCATCGAGGGCTGCACGTCGATAAAAACCGTCGGCTCGTGGAAGAACCCCTTCGCGTAGCGGCCGGCGGTGAGTTGCCGGCCGCCGCATGCCAGCGTCGCGCCTTCCTGCTGACCGATTGCCACGTAGCTCATCACCTTGTGCAACTGCTTCTGGCTCACCGATGGGCCGACCATCGTCTGTGGATCGAGTCCATCTCCGACGCGCAGCGCGCGGACTCGAGGCACGAACTCGTTGACGAATGTTTCGTGAACGGCCTCATGAACGATGATCCGGCTCGCCGCTGTGCACCTCTGGCCGGTGGTTCCAAACCCTCCCCACAGCGCGCCCTCGAGCACCAGCTTCAGGTTCGCGTCATCCATCACGATGATGCAGTTCTTGCCGCCCATTTCGAGATGGACTTTCTTGAAATACGGCGCGGCGTTCTGGTTGACGGCGCGCCCGACCGTCGTGGAGCCCGTGAACGAAACCACCGAGACGTCTTTTTGCGTCGTCAGAAGCTCGCCGATTTCAGGCCCGCCGGTCACCATGTTCAAGACGCCATGCGGCAGGCCGGCTTCTTCCAGCACCCGCACGAAATTGAGGGCCGAAAGCGGCGTCAACTCCGATGGCTTGAACACCACGGTGTTGCCACACACCAGAGCGGGCACAATCTTCCACGACGGAATGGCCATCGGAAAATTCCATGGCGTGATGATCGAGCAAACGCCGAGCGGCTGACGGATCGACATGGCGAATTTGTCGGGCAACTCGGACGGCACGGTCTGCCCGTACATCCGGCGCCCTTCAGCCGCCATGAAATAGGTCATGTCGATGGCTTCTTGAACGTCGCCGCGCGTCTCTTCGAGCACCTTTCCCATCTCGCGCGTCATCTCCCGCGCGAACGCTTCTTTTCGTTCGACGATCAACTGCGCTGCGCGGAACAGGATTTCCGCGCGCTTGGGCGCAGGCGTCAGCCGCCAGGCGTCGAACGCGTTGCGTGCCGATTCGATGGCCGCACAGGCATCCTCGACCGTGGAGTCGGGAAACATCCCAATCACATCGTCGTGATTCGCAGGGTTGCGGTTCTCGCACACGCGGCCCGACGTGGATCGAATCCAACGGCCGCCTATGTAATTCTCATACATGGGCACGGTGGTTTGGGACATGCCCCGATCTTTACCCACTGGCCCGATGTGCACAATGCCGCACAGTCTGCTGCACGCGACCGCACAGACTGCGCATCCGACGCGGTTGCCGGGATGTTCGCTCGACAGCGAAACCACAACAAGTGTCAGCAAATTCCTCTCAGGGAGACAAAAGGCCAATCGCACAAAACCGCCTCTAATGCCAGCCCAGTGTCTCCCCGATACAGCTCATGTATGGGGTGGCGCGGATCTTGGATCCTCGGTGGGCGAGGGCAGTTGATATGAGGCCGAACCTAACCCTTCCGACTCACCGACAGTTGGCGGTTTTCGTCGGTGGGGGTCCCGAGTCGCTCGCGCTCGTCGAACCCGTGCTCGATGGCCGCGCATACGACGTGGAGTTTGTGGCCTCCGACGATGAGCCCTATGCGACGGTGGCGGCGTTGAAGCCCGATCTCGTTGTCGTGAGCCTGAGTCTCGACGAGATCGCAGGATTTCAACTGCTCACCATGCTGCGTCTCGATCCGCAGACGGCGGGCATTCCTGTGTTGTCCTATGTCAAGGATGACGAGGTCAATGCCCTGGGAGCCGCAAGCGTGGAGCCGAATCCGATGCGTTTGCCGGACACGTCATCGGTCGCGACGAAAGTGCCGAATTAGGCTCCCGAGATTTAGCCTTCGTCACGAGGGTTCGAGAGCTGCGCTGCGGACGTATGTTCCGCTTTACAGTTCTTACCCTCGTGCACGAATTCCCTGCAAGAACGCCACGCGTCTTCACGGGTGACACGTCCGCGGCGCGCCTGACATGCCTGGCACGAACGTGCTATTCCCTCTTCAGATACTCGAGATAGTCGCCTGACTCAATTCGTTCGGCCCGTCCGAGCGGCGCGTTGTAAAAGTACGTCCACGCTTGCACTTCGTGTCCCTCCTCCAACTTGACGTTCGCTAGAACACGCGTGTACAAACTGCGCTCCGGCTCGTTCAGTCGGAAACCTTCGATTTCGTCGAGGGTGCTCAATACCGGAACGGGGTCATCCGTCTCGTACACTTCCCCCCAGACGCGGCTGCCATCCGTTGCCGGGATGGCCGCCGGATAGATCCCCAGGTCGAATAACGCCGCATCGATTGCGCCGCGGCCAACGTAACGAAGCTTGGAATTGATGCGCTGCCGCCCCGGGCGATTGAAGGGCGTCATCAGCGTACCGTAGAAGAAGACGTGATCAGCCACGGGTTCGAGGTTCCACGTTCGAAGTTCGAGGTTCGTCGTTCGAGGTTCGTCGTTCGAGGTTCCTGTCTGAGACTCGCTGTGCGACGAAGGGTCCTTCGCGGAGAATCCTGGTGTGAAGGTTCCGGGGCCCTAACGTTCAGCGGATGACAGTGTACTGGAAAGGCGGCGCAACGCGTGAGTGTCCCGGTTAAGGAGCCGTCAAGGTCGAACCGGGAACGTCGAACGAACACCGGAACCTCGAACCCGGAACCTCGAACCCGGAACCTTCGAACCTTCGAACCTTCGAACCCGGAACCTTCGAACCCGGAACCTTCGAACCTTCGAACCTCGAACCTTCGAACCTTACTTCTCGGCCGCGTGTTGCTTGTGCATCGACTCGAGAACGTCGAGGACTTCGGCGGGAACCGCAAACGCGATCGAGACCGTTTTTCCGTCACCGCCGAGCTGCAGCGAATCGACCATCGCTTTGAGCTCAGGCCGCGATCCGGCTTGCATCCGCGCGAGTCCGAGGAATCCGCGAACGACGTCGCGAAGGTTGTTTGCAGCTTCTTCGTCGCGCGCTTCGGCTTTGACGATGCCGCTCACGCCGCCGTTGATATGACCGGCCGCGGAGAACCACTGAATAGCGGGAACCCGTGCCTGAATTTCGTTCGGCAGCCTGGCTTCGTGCGCGATCGCGTCGAAGCGGCCCACTGCCCACGCATTGCTGTTGTCGAACTCGTTGATCTGTTTCATCAACTCCGTGTTGGACGCCACACTCGCGCCGCCGCCACTCGTGTCGATAGCCTGCTTCACGGCATCGTAACTGCCCACCGCAACGAGGTCGGCATCGAGGAACGCGACGGCCATCGCGTGTTGCGGATTCGATTCGTTGCTCTGCGTCAGCAGTCGTTTCGTTTTGTACTCCTCGACCTTGCCCCCGTGTTCGAGAGCAAGCGCTTCGAGCTGAGCCTGGCGGAACGGCTGCGTACCGCGAGCTACGACGATCATTCCACCTTCAGGCGACCAGCTCGTCGATCCTTCGGCACGGGGCATAACTGCCGCCACCACCGATTCGATGTCCTGCTCGATGTTGATGCCGGTCTTTTCCTGGAACTCGTCGCGAGCGTGGGAGTCGGGCTCCATCTGGCGGAAGCGCTGGCGGAACTCGGAATTCATTACGTCGCGGACGTTCGCGTAGGCGACAACGGCCGCATTGGCGGGAACATACTGGAGCTCGTCGGGTCCAGCGGCGCGGGAGAAGACACGGACTGTCAGACCCATGTACGAGGCCACCAGTCCGGTCGTGAGGCCAACGGCGAGAAACGCCACCGCCGCCACCACGAAATACCGTGTCTTTGTCGACATGTCTCTCCCCCTGATAGATTATACGAGCGGCCCTAACCCCGGAGTTCCCTGAGAGATACAAGAAAGTGCGATTGAGTGGGACCAGCGCCGGCTACTGTTCGAGCACGTACTCCCTTCGATCGACCGTCCGGGTCGCAAGATATAGAAAAATAGCCACATACGTCGCCAGCCACGCAATGGCGGTCGGGGCCGAAGGTGCATCCCGGAAGAGCCCCTGCAGAATGGACACCACCCCTTCAGTGGGCATCGCGTGGGGCACCAGGGCCTGCAGGTAGTACGCGATGGTGAACCGCTTCATGTACCCCGGCAGGACCATCGCGACCTGTTCCCATCCGAACGCAAACACCAGCCCGATGATGAGCGGCCGCTTGAAAAATGCACCGACAAAGGCGAAGACGGCGCCGTACACCGCCAGGCCCAACCCGAGCAGTCCCAGATCCGTCAGCAATTGACCGAACGTTGCCGCAACGTCCGAAAACTGCACGAGCAGAAAATACACGAGCATTACCGAGGGCAGTACCACCAAGGAGGTGCACACGACATAGGCGAGGTACTTCCCCAACAAGACGGCGCCGTGCGCAATGGGCCTGGTGAACAAATACGTGAGCGTTTTGTCCTCGACCTCGTCGGCCATGAGGGCCGTCCCGTAAAAGACGCCAAGGACAGGAACGATGAAGCGCAGAAAGAGCATCCAGATCATCACGCCGAACACGCCGATGCCGCCGACCCGCTGCCCGTTGACTCGGAGCGCCGGCATGCCGATCATTTCAAGCACGCGGACGATGATGGCCAGAATGACCGGGCCGCCGACCACGAGAGCCATGAAAATCGTCCGGCGCGACCAGAGCATCTGCCCGAGCGACAAGTCGAGCACGCGTCGCGCCGCGCTCCAGTAGGACATGGGCCGCCCGATCATTGCTTCACCAGATAGCGGAACACGGCCTGCAAGTTGTCGTCCGGCGACGTGACTTCCTCGATCGGTCCGCCTTCGCCGCTCGCGGCAAGCTCCGTGAGCCGCCCG
>DASPWV010000286.1:0-5804 GCA_035637635.1 Vicinamibacterales bacterium
GTGGCCGTACCAAACGTCTGGCACCGCGCGGCGGTGCTGGCCGTGCGCTGTCAGCTTCCTCCGCTGGCGCCGAGGGAGTGCCGCATCGGCGGAACCTTGCTCGACGCCGGCAACGTGCTCGCTCTGCCTGGGTCCGGTGGAAGTGTGCGATTCCTCATCGATCAAATCCAGCCCGATAGCACCCCGATGCAGGCGGAGGCGCGCGTGCGGTTCATCGGGTATCCAAGCGTCATCGACCTCCTCCATGTCGGCGATATCGATCGCGAGCAGTGGTCCATCGATGGACGCAGTGCTCGCATCATCTCGCTCGGGGCTCGCCGGCCGACCACAGGAACAGTGTTCATCCCAGCGCCGCCTGCTGCGAATAGCGCCCGTGCGGAGCTCAACGCAACGGATCAAATGGTCGCTCTCGATGTCGTGCTGCGACTGGGCATCGATCAGCTGCGCGATGGATGGCGCTACCGCACGGATCTCGTCCGCGCGGGCGGCGTTCTGACATTTACAACCATGCGATACACTGTCCGAGGAGTGATTCTCGAGATCAACACTGAACGAGTCGATGCGACCAATGGAGGCACGCGGTGACCGACGCCCGCGACAGAGATTTTCTCGAGCTGCGCCACGTCGTCAAAACGAGCGCGCCAGGACGAGCACTGGTTGCGATCCTGAGACAGATTCAGGATTGGGCAGATCGGTCGATGATGTTGACGTTCGCGCGAGCGCGATTCGAGAGGTATCGTGGGTTGACGCGCGCCGAGCGACTTGGAGGCATGGGCGCATTCCTGCTCGCATTTGCCATCACGTACTTCGTGCTTGCGCTTCTTCTGCCGTTGCGCTCCGCGCCTGCCCTTCCTGCTCTGCTATCGGGCCCCGTCGCATGTGTCGGGCTCGTGCTGGTCGCAATGTGGAGCATCAAGCGTAAACGTCTGCCCGATAGTCTTCATCGCTGATTGCTGGTGCTTCGGGGGCCAGCGGCGCAGTGCGCACGCCTACTCTGCTTGCAGAAGCGGCGGCAAGACCATCGTTCGTAGGTAATCGAACAGGACCTCCGCTTTCGTCATGTTCGAGTTTCCAATCGTGTGCCCCCGCGCGAGCGGCATCTGCGACGGGCGCCGATGCAGAAACGCGTCGAACGTGCTCACCGCCGGCACACGATCGTCAGCCATGAGCGTCGTGAACAACCGATTGGACTCTCCAGTGCCGCCTGCGTAGAAGTAATCGCCGTCGGCGCAAACGGGGGGGACAACCTGGAGAAAGAACACAATGCGATAGGTGCCTTCGTGGTGGAGCTGTTGAAGCCGGCGCACGGCGTTCAGCCAATGCTCCCAGCCTGGGATCTGGTGCAGCTTCTGTTCGAACGCGGGGTCTGGCTTCTCGCCGTCCGGGCATTTCAACTGCGCGACGTCGGTGTCGCTCAGCCGATCGTACTCGCCAATCACCTGTTCCTCGAGGTTCGCCACGCGATCGACATGCTGCAGCAGCGCCTCTTCTGTTCCCACGTGCTGCAGCCGAAGTCGATAGTCCTCTGAGCGCGAGAGCCGTGAAGCCAGCTGCAGGCCTGCGCGTTTGTAGAACTCGTATGAGTAGATGTGACGCTGGAGCCACGCAAGCACGCTGCTCCCCGCCACGGCAGCGCGGCTTACAGGAGCGACCGGCTGATTGTCGGTGACATCGTTGTCGTAGAAACCCACGACGACCAAATCCGGTTTGAATGCCGGACCAACTTCCAGGAGCTGGGCGAGCTCCTGGCTCGTGTTGTAGCCCGGCACCCCGGCGTTCCACACCTGCCAATCGACGTCGTGGCGCCATCCGCGCAACTTGTCTTCCAGCAGTCGTGGATAGGTGTGAATTGCGCCGTGCCCGAACGTCACCGAATCCCCGAGGACGAGAATTCGGAACGTGTTCAGTCCTTTCTCGAGCGCGTAGTCGCGATCGTCGCGAAAGCCCAGGTTGTTGATGTGTGTGGGAACGCCGGCGAACCAGCCGTCGTAGTTCGGCGCCAGTCGCTGACCTCGTGCGGCGTCGGAGACGAACAAGCCGGGCGAGCCCTTCCGCGGATTCCACGCCGAACGAACCCAGATTTCAATCGCGATTGCCGCGACAAAGCCGCTCAGCAGGATTGAGGGAACTGTGATCGCGACGAGTCTTGCGCGGACGCGTTTCGAGGATCTCATGGAACGTGTAATGGTCTTGAGGGACGGCGGGGCTGAAGCCCCGCCACTACGTTCTCATCGCCCCGCTTCGCGGCGGCCGAACTGCGCGCGCGCTGGAGATGCCTTCTGCCCGCCCGTGACGAGTTCCTCGAGGCCGACGTGAAGCCGCGAAAGCGCCACACCGTGCTGCGCGCAGAGCGTCTCGAGCCGGGCGAGCTTCTGTGCGTCGATCAAACGGTGAGTGAAAACCACCAGATCGACGGACCCTGTCGAGACGAGCACTTCGAGCGCGGCGAAATCGCCGAGCACCGGATAGCCGGCCACGCGCGTACGCGTCCGCTTTGGATCTTCGTCGATGAACCCGAGGATTTTGATGGCCGGATCGTGGTGCTCCCTCAGCTGACTCACGGCAAGGCCGGCCGCGTCGCCAGCCGCGTAGATCAGCACGCGATTGCCTGCCGCACGCTGACGGAGCACGAACTCGCCCACGAGTCTGAACGACGCGCGTGAGATGGTGACGAGGCCGGTCACGAGCACGGCGTAGATGACGAACACCGTGCGCGAATAACTGAAGAAGTGATAGACGTACAGGATCAGCAACTGCGTCGCGAACGTGCCGAGCAGCACGCCTTTGACGACGGTGACGGCGTCCATCATTCCGAAATACCGCCAGACACCGCGGTAGACACCCACGACGAAGAATGCGATGAGCGTGCTGGCGAGGACAACAGGGAGCGAGGTGACGAAGTTGTTGAACTCCAGCATGAACGCTTCCGGATCTTCGAATCGCAGACGGTACGCCGCGTAGTACGAGATCACGATCACGCAGAAATCGAGCAGGATTTCCGCAACGCGACGCTTGTACATGAAATCGATGACAAGCGGCGTGATTCGTCCGGGCGGCGGCGCGTTCGTGTCGGCGTCGTAGACGCGAATACGCGCCAGATAAACCGCGAACAGCGACATGCTGAGAAGAAACAGCACGCCCGCAAGCACGCTCCAACTCTGGTGCGCGAACCGCATCGTCAGCGCCACCGCGCCACCGACGGCGGCGAGCAGCCACATCACGCTCACCGCCGCAGGCTCCGACAGGCCAATTGCCACGAGCCGATGCGACGAGTGATCGCGGCCGCCGCGCGATGCGCGACGGCCCGAGAGCTTGCGCATCACCGTGACGAGCGTCGTATCGAAGATGGGGATGAGCAGCACGAAGACAGGCGCCGCGACGATAGAGAGAATGTTGGATTGACCGGCGGCATCGTGCTGCGCGTTCAGCGTCAGCGCGGCAAAGCTGAAACCGAGCATCAGGCTGCCGCTGTCTCCCATGAAGATCGACGCGGGATGGATGTTGTAAACGAGAAAGCCTGCAGTGGCGCCCAGAAGCGCAGCGAGATACCAGAGCTCTGCCTGTGCCACGCCTTTCGGCCCGCCGGGCAACATCTCGATCAAGAGCGCCGTGCCGACAATGAGCGCGATGCCGGCGCACAGTCCATCCATGTTGTCGAGGAGATTGAAGGCATTGGTGATCCCAACCACCCAGAACAACGTCAGCAGTGTGTCAAACGTAATCGATTCGACCCAGTTGAGACGATGACCGAAGAACAGCAGCGCCGAAGCAAGCGCAATTTGCGCGATAAGTTTTGTCGAGGGCTTCAGGTGGATCATGTCGTCCACCAGCCCAACGACAAACATGGCCGCCGCGCAGCCAAGGAGCGTGGGCAGGTCGTCTGCCCGGCCTGAACCGATGACCACTGCAAACAGCGACAGGCTGATCGCCACGCCCCCGAAGAGCGCCGTCGGCTGTTTGTGCCAGCGGTCGTCCCGCGGCCGCGCGACGTAATCGAACCGGAACGCCAGCTTCCTGCAGAGCGGCACCAGGACCAGCGAGAGCGCGGCGGCAGGCAGAAACGCCCAGAGAAGCCTCATCGATTGGGCAGAAGTCATATTTCGGTGGCTAGCGAGCTATTTTCAGGCCACGGTGCCGTTTGCACAAGTCGCAGTTGCGAGACCGTGGATACCAGCAGCAACACCAGCCGCCCGGCGATAAACAGTTGCCCGACGACCAGCGCCCGCGTGGTGAGTGCCTCACCGCCCGTGCTGAGCTCGAAGGCGGCATAGGCGGCGGCAAGCATCGCCAACAGGCTCGCGTTGAGCGCCGCCAGCAAGCACACCTGGAAGGGATGACGACGGATGAAATGCCACGCGGCGGTCAACGAGGCGGTGACCGTCGCCTCGCGCGCGAGCGCGTGGTGGACGCGCGCGTAGTCGACGACCCAATTGCATGCGACCACGAACGCGACGAAGACGGCCGCCGGGAGCAGTTTCCAGAGGGCGCCGGCGCCTTCGCTGTCGGCAAACGCCGCGCGCGTGTCGATATAAGGGCTGATCAACGCGCGAAAGACCCACGCGGCCGTCGTCAATGCCGTGAACGCCAGCCCCGCGAGCGCAAGAAACGGAACGTAGTGCGCGCTGCACATGCGAACGAAGCGAATCGCGCCTGGCGAATGAACACTCGTGGCGAAGCGTTCCAGAATGCCGCCGAGCAGGAAGAGCCAGACAAACGCAAAGGCGGCTGCACCGACCAGCCCTACTGCCGCGCCGGGCCCCCCGTCCACGATGGCGCTGAGGTGATCGAGGGGAGCGGCGAACCCAAGTATCGCCGGCGTCAGACTCGCACCAAGGAGGGGCGCACCCTGTTGGAATGTGTGCCACTCGTCCAGATCGACTTGATACGTTGGCCGGGGTCTGGTCGGCGGGACTAAAGTCCCGCCCTCCACTAGACCGATCGTCCTGCCCTCCGGAGACACGGCGCCTTCCTCCGCTTCCGCGGGACCGAGTAGCGTCGCGAGTCGATTTGCCATCACGGCCGCGAAGGGAACCGTGACGACCACGAGCGCCAGGTATGCCGTGAACACGACCAACGGGACGCGAGCGTTCGAGACAATCGCGCCGAGGAGTGCGCCGCTCACGCGCTGAATCGCAGCGAGCGTCATCAAAGCAGCGGCGCGTACGTGAGCATCGCGTTCTGCAGCCACGCTGTCCATGCGAACGCCCAGCGAACAATTCTGGAGCTCATCGTCACATTGAGCGCCCGCATGTTGTTTGAACGATCGGCGTCGACCGCCAGGATCTCGTCGGGATCGACACGGGCGAAGTCGGCGCGCGTCCCACTCTCGTACGAGAACGTTTTCGTTTGAGCGCGTCCATCCCAGAAGTCGCGGAGCGTTTCGCCGCTGCCAAAGCGGACCAGCAACTCCACGCCGCGCCCGGACTCGAACGGTCCGGACTCAGCGCGCGCGGTGCCCGAGAAGACGCCGTCTCCGTAACGCCGCACGACCACTGACGTCACGAACCGATCCGGGCTTGTCGGATGAGGCATGCTTGACAGTTCCTCGATGCCGTAGTCGAAGACGTGCGCGCTCTGAAATGCATCGTTGAAAAACCAGCGGAGGTCACGGTGCGCGACCTCTTCGACGGTCGCGAAGAAATCTTCAGGCGCCGGGCGTCGCGATTGCCAGCGCTGAAAGAACAGTTGGAGCGCCTGCTGCATGACGGGCCATCCGAGCGACCGCTCGAGTGTCGCAAGTGCACTGGAATACGTGTCGCGCCGCGCGTCGCCATTCAAGCCATGCACCGGCACGCTGCGGATTA
>DASPWV010000287.1:0-5476 GCA_035637635.1 Vicinamibacterales bacterium
CCCGAAGCGGGACTTCTGAAGCTGCGGCGCGAGTTGGGTGCCTTCGCGAATCTTCGGCCGGCCCGGTGCGAAGACGAGCTCGTCGCGGCCACACCGTACCGGCCGGAGAAGGTCCGCGGCGCCGATATCCTCATCGTTCGCGAGCTGCTCGGCGGCTTGTACTTTGGCGAGCCTCGCGGCATTGAAGGCGATGAAGCGTTCAACACCATGCGCTACACACGCGTCGAGATCGAACGTGTAGTGCGCGTGGCCTTCCAACAGGCGCGACTGCGCCGCAGGTTGCTCACATCCGTGGACAAGGCAAACGTGCTCGAGACGTCGCAGCTCTGGCGCGCGGTCGTCACGGATCTGACGCGCGAGTATCCCGACGTGCGTCTCGAACACATGTACGTCGACGCATGCGCGATGCGCCTCGCCATCGATCCTCTGCATTTCGACGTCATCGTCACCGAGAATCTGTTCGGCGACATTCTGAGCGATCAAGCTGCTGCTGTCGCCGGATCTATCGGCATGCTGCCGTCTGCATCTATTGGCGGCCGCGTTGATCTGTACGAGCCCGTGCACGGCTCGGCGCCGGATATTGCAGGAACGGATCGGGCGAATCCGTTTGGCGCCATTGCCTCGGCAGCCATGCTGCTCCGGCATACTGCGAAGATGCCGCTCGAAGCGACGCTTGTCGAGCAGGCGATCCGCCACGTGCTGGAGATCGGGATGCGACCGGCCGACGTTGCCGGTCCGCACCATCGACCGTCCACGACGAGCGAAATTGGCGAAGCGGTGGAACACACGCTCGCCGAACTAATCGATCATCGTCGCTCGTATCACGCGGTTTGAGGGAACGTGGTGGCGCGGCTTTAGCCCCGTCACCAACACCGTAGTGGCGGGGCTTTAGCCTCGTCACCACCACCGGAGTGGCGGGGCTTTAGCCCCGCCGTAAGTAAGAACCAAGACGAAGAACCGGTGCCGCCGAAAACTCTTCTCGATCGACTGTGGGATGCGCACGTTGTCCGCCAGCTGGATGACGGTCAATCGTTGCTCTACGCCGATCTGCACCTCGTTCACGAAGTCACATCACCTCAGGCCTTCAGCGGACTTCGCGCGGCGGGCCGTTCGGTTCGCCGCGCCGATCGCACGTTTGCAACCATCGACCACAACGTGCCAACGACCGCGCGGCATCTCCCGATGACCGATGCGCTCGCGGCCGCCCAGATCGACGCGCTGCAGAAGAACTGCGCGGCTTTTGGCGTGCCTCTTTTCGATCTCGACTCGGCCGACCAGGGCATCGTGCATGTCATTGGCCCCGAGCTCGGGCTCACACAGCCGGGCATGACGATCGTGTGCGGCGACAGTCATACGACCACCCACGGCGCCTTTGGCGCGCTCGCATTTGGAATTGGGACGACGGAAGTCGAGCAGGTGCTCGCAACGCAGTGTCTGGTGCGCCGGAAGCCCAAGGCGTTGCGCGTCGCCCTCGATGGCGCGCTGCCAACCGGCGTCAGCGCAAAAGACGTCGCTCTCGCCGTCGTCTCGCGCCTTGGAATGGCGGGAGGCACCGGGCACATCATCGAGTTCGCCGGCAGCTTGATCGCCCGGTTGTCGATGGAACAGCGCATGACGCTCTGCAACATGAGCATCGAAGCCGGAGCGGTCGCGTCATTGATCGCGCCGGACGAAGTGACGTTTACGTATCTGGCCGGCCGCCGCTTCGCGCCCGCGGACGTCGCATGGCCTGCGGCCATCACTCGATGGCGAAAGCTGGCGAGCGACGCGGGCGCGCACTTCGATCGGACGCTCGTCATGGACGTCGGCGCGCTCGTCCCGCTCGTGACCTGGGGAACGCGACCCGATATGGTCGTGCGCATCAGCGACAGCGTTCCAGATCCTCGATCGGCGCCGGACACGGGCGAGCGGAACGCAATGGAGCGCGCACTGGAATACATGGCGCTCGAGCCAGGCACGCCGATGACCGCTGTCGAGGTCGATCGAGTGTTCATTGGATCATGCACGAACGCGCGGCTCGAGGATTTACGTGCGGCGGCTGTCGTCGCGCGTGGGCATCGTGTCAGCGACCGCGTGAGGGCGCTGGTGGTGCCGGGCTCACAGCGCGTCAAGGCAGCAGCCGAGCGCGAAGGCCTCGACCGCATCTTCCGCGATGCCGGCTTCGAATGGCGCGAGCCGGGTTGCTCGATGTGTCTCGGCATGAATCCCGACATCTTGAATCCCGGTGAGCGGTCGGCGTCGACGAGCAACCGGAACTTCGAAGGGCGTCAGGGACGCGGCGGTCGAACACATCTCGTGAGTCCTGCGATGGCTGCGGCCGCCGCCATTCGCGGTCATTTTGCCGACGTGCGCGCGTGGGAGTATCGGTGATGCAGCCGTTTCGCGTGCATCGCGGACGCGTTGCTCCACTGCTGCGGCGCGATATCGACACCGATCAGATCATTCCGAAACAGTTTCTCAAACGCCTCGAACGCACTGGATTCGGCGCGTTTCTCTTCCACGATTGGCGCACCCTGCCGGACGGCTCGATCAATCCCGCGTTCGTTCTCAATCAGCCGCGCTACGCCGGCGCGTCGGTGCTTGTCGCAGGGCCGAACTTTGGCTGCGGCTCCTCGCGCGAGCACGCGGCCTGGGCACTACAGGATGCGGGCTTCGCGGTCATCATCGCGCCGTCGTTTGCTGATATCTTCCGCGCAAACGCCGTGACGAACGGCTTGTTGCCGTTGGCAATCGATGAAGCCATCGTTGCGACGCTTGCCCAGTGCGCGGAGGACGTGGATGGCTACGAGCTGGAGGTTGACCTCGAGCAGTGCCGCCTGAGAGATTCGAATGGCCTCGATGTGTCGTTCACCCTCGAGGCTGGCGTCCGCCAGCGCTTGCTCGAGGGCCTCGACGACATCGGATTGATCCTGAAGTACGAGGCTGATATCGACCGGTACGAGTCAGGTATCAGGGGTCAGGTATCAGGGATCAGGAATTACGCAGATTGACTACTCGGAATCCCTGATCCCTGACCCCTGATCCCTGATCCCTGATCCCTGATCCCTGACACCTGACACCTGACATCACTCTTCACGCAGCGTTGTCGCCGGATCCAACGCGGCTGCGCGCCGCGCCGGAAGCGCACAGGCGACGAGCGCCACCGAGATCAACACGACAACCACTGTCGAGTACGTGAGTGCATCAGTGGTCGCACGCCGATCAGAAGCCCTCGCAATCCAAACCCTGCACCCAACGACAACACCAATCCGGCTACAACACCCAGCGCGACGACCTTCGCACCGCTCGAAACCACGAGCCTGAAGACGCTCGCGCGCGTCGCGCCAATGGCCATCCGAACACCGATTTCGCGTCGACGCTGCCCCACGAGGTAGGACAGGACGCCGTACGAGCCGACCGCTGCAAGCAAGAGCGCGAGCCCGCCGAAGATCGCCAGCAGGTTTGCCGCCATCCGCTGCTGAAAGGTGGCGGCTTTCACGTGGTCGGCGAGCATGATGACGTTGTAGAACGTGACATTCGGATCGAGTATTTTTCTGTCAACTGTGCCGCGGGCCGGCAAACCGCAGGAAACGTACATAGCAAAGACCTTCCTGGACTTGCCGCCGGTGGGAGGTCTGCCACGGGCGAGGCGGGGAGTGGCGGAGCTGAACCCGGATTATTCAGGCGCAGCGCTTCGCGTGCGGTAGAAACGCGCCGACAAACCCCGTCGCGGCCAGGAAAAATACGTTTCCAGCCGTGGCGGTCGCCATCAGCATGACAACTCGCCAGACTGTCCCGTAGCGGGTTGTACATTCTGGGCAGATCCACCAGATCTGCCAGAGCGGCTTACAACGCATTTTTCGGCCATCCTAAAAACTGGCCGCTTCGAGGGTTTGCGGCTCGTTTCACCGCCCGCGTGCGCCCTGCATGAATAATCCAGGTGTAGCCCGCGGATCCTGGCTATGAATAGAAACCTCTCGGCACACGAATCCTTCGAATTCTCTGCGTCTCTGGCCCGTACGTGGATGCGGTCCGTACGTGTGAAAACCGCTGCGTCAACGGGCCGCAGCGGTTCGACTCTGCGTTGGATGCGCGATGAACGCGCCACTCTCCTACCAGCGTGGTTCCCGGCGGGGGCCACGATCGCCGCCGCCACCGCCGCGATAACCACCGCCCCCGCCGAAACCGCCGGCGCGGGCCGGTTGTGGCCGGGCTTCGTTCACGGTCAGATTGCGGCCGCCGAAGGATTTCTCATGCAGCGTGTTGACCGCGTTTTCCGCGTCGGCTTCGGTAGCCATCTCGACAAACGCAAATCCTCGTGCGCGACCGGTCGCCTGGTCGCGCATCACGCGAACCGTGTCGACCGTGCCGGCCTGCGAGAACAACTCTTCAAGATCCTGCTCGGTCGTCTGGTACGGGAGATTCCCAACGTAAAGCTTTCGGTTCATGTCTCTGACTCTCCTGTAGCGTCGCATGCAGAATGCGGTCCGCGTGAGACGCCGCTTTTCGTTTACCCGCGTCATCTGAGCCATTGCCCACGGACGTGCCTACACCGCGACGATAGCAAGGCTCAACGGATGGCGCCACGCTTCGCGATGACGCGGCGACTCGCTGAACAATCAGCCGCTCACAGTCCAATTGCGCGCATGGCGAAGCAATCGATGCGATGGCGGTGTTGCAGAGTCGCAACTGAGCTGGAGATGGTTTCGTGTGATGCAGCGCGAACCTGCAGCCAACGTTTGCCGTCCGCCGCATCCGTTGTTGCCACGACGCTCAGGCCCGCGTTGCTGAAGAGCGCTTCGGCTGCAGTCGCGTCGGGCGCAACGCCAGGAAAGCGCGCGCGTACGAACCATTCTGTGACCGGTGCTGATACAGATGCGGATGCGGAGCATCGTGCGATGCGTTTGGGAAACCGCCGGCTCATCGACACAGCTTCGATCGCGTCGTCCAGAGTCGTCGCCGCGGTCACGTCCGGACCCGCGCCGGGTCCGCTGAAAAACAGATTCGAAATGAATGTGCCGGATAGCTGTATTCCGCTCAACGTGCCGCTCAGCGATGCCAGGGGATGCTCACGAGCGACGAGCGCGGGGCCTATGAACGCTTCGATCCCGGCTTCCTCCTTGCGCGCCCACACCACCGGCTTGATCGTCGCCTTGAGACGGCGCGCTGCCGCGAGATCGGCAGCGTCGATGCCACGTATGCCGCGCAGCTCCAACTTCTCCGGCGAACACGTGCCCCACCCGAAAACAGAGGCGAGAAGGAAAAACTTGTCGGCCGCATCGATGCCGTCCAGATCGCGTGAAGGATCCGGCTCGGTAAGGCCAAGGCTCTGCGCGCGCGCGAGAGCTTCGCCAAACGGACACTGTTCGGAATCGATCGTCGACAGGATGAAATTGCTCGTGCCGTTCACCACCGCGGTAAACCGATTGACATCTGCAACGAACGGCCGCTCCGTGAGTGCGCCAAGAAACGGAACCCCCGCGAGGGCGCTGGCTTC
>DASPWV010000288.1:0-2390 GCA_035637635.1 Vicinamibacterales bacterium
GGTTAGGCTCTTTGCGAAACCAGATCAACTGGCGTCGTGCGTAGCGCCGGTTCTTCTGCACGATCAGCGCGCGTGTCGCCGCTTCGTCGCGCACCCCATGGAGATGGTCGATCACCTGCCGATACACGAGACCGCCGAACGGGCGTGCAGTCTCGGGAATCCCGCGGGCCAGCAGCCGCTTGACCTCATCCACGATGCCCGCATCGAACTGCGCATCCAGCCGTCGCCCCAAACGTTCGGACAGCAGCTCGGACGGGAGTCGGAGCGCGATTGCGCGAACGGTCACGTCCGGGCCAAGTGGCGAGGCGGTGTCGACAAAATGTTCGGTCAGAGGCTTACCGGTTTCAAAGTAGACCTCGAGCGCGCGCACGAGACGCTTGCGATCGCGGCGAAGAATCCGCTGCGCCGACGGAGGATCCACACGCTTGACCATCCGCCAGAGAAATTCGACCCCGCGCCGCGCCGCGATGGCATCGAGTCGCGCTCTGAGCGTCGCGTTGCGGCCGGGTCCAGGAAACAAGCCGCGCGTGAGCGCGCGATAGTAGAAGCCTGTGCCTCCCGCGAGAATCGGCACGCGCCCGCGATCGTGTACGTCTCGAATGACCGCCGCGGCATCGCGAGCGTACTGCCCCGCCGTGTAGTCGTCGGTCGGCTCCGCGATATCGATCAAGTGATGCGCAATGCCTCGACGCTCACGAATCGGAACTTTGTCGGTCCCGATGTCGAAGCCTCGGAACACAGCGGTCGAATCGCAGTTGATAATCTCCCCGCCGAGCTCGTCGGCAAGCCTCAGACCGAGCGAGCTCTTGCCCGTTGCGGTTGGACCGAGGACGGCGATGAGCGATTTCTCCATGCACGATTGCGGGTCGACGATCGGACGCTGCAAGCGGCCGGGTGTTTCGAATCCCGTTATAAAGCTCGCCACCAGACGTACAAACCGAGCAGCGCGATCAGAATCAACATTCCCAGCTGCTGCGATCGCGTCGGCAGCGTCATCACTGGCCAGGTGTTTCGTTGTAGTAGAAGGTGACGGTGAAGAACGCCTGATCGTCCGGATATTCAGGCGGCAGCGGTTCGGTGGGATTCGAAGAACGGAGCGCGTTGACCGCTGCCGTGTTGAACGATTCGATTGGCGAAGGCTGGACGACCTGCACGTCCGTCAACGATCCGTTGCGGTGAACGTTGAACGTCAACACCACGTGCCCGCGCATCGTCATCGCGGCGTAAGGGATGAACCAGTTGCGCCGCACCTGCGCAACGAACCGGCGAATCCACGGCCCGAATTCGACGCCTTTCGTGTCGAACTGCAGCGGGCCGAGATCCTGCACGTTGCCGTGCTGGTTGTTGAAGGTGTCCTTTTGCACGTACTTCTGCAGGTTCTTCAGCGCCTCTCCGAGCGAGCCACCTGACGGCTTCGGCGCTTGCGACTGCGGCACCGAGAGCGGCGCCTGACTCTGCGGCACATCCACTGAGCGCTGCGCGAGATCTTTCGGAGGTTCCGGCGCGGTTTCAGGCTCGGGACCCTCGCCGCGGGCGCGCTCCTCGGGGCTTGATTCCACGCGGTCGGCGGTGTTCCCCCGTGCGTAGGGCAGCGGATTCGACGGCAGCGGCGCCGGCGTCGGCATGCTCGACTTGCGATCGACGTCCGACAGCTCCGATCGATCCGGCGGCTTGAGCGCCTTCAAATCGACTTTTGGCTGGACGAATACGAACTGCGGCCGCTCGGTGCGCTGCTGCGCGAGCTTCTGCTCGAGCTCGGCGATCCTCTCCCGATGATTGAAGAGGTCCAACGCTGACACCGTGAGTGCCAACACGATGAGCAGGACGTGTACTCCGACCGACATGAGCAGGCCGTCCCAGCGCCGGAGGCCGCCACCCACCGGTTCGTGGTCGGAGTAACGGCCGTCGAAGTCGAAGTACATCAGTGATTTACGAGGTAACTAACAAGTATATCAGGCGCTTATGCGCGTTTTTGGCCCGTATAGAGATAGACGACGCCGAACGTCAATGGCTGGGTTCGGACATTGTTAAATCCTGCGTCGCGCAGGACCCTTGCGAAGCTTTCCCCCCACGGAAACGATCCCACAGAGGCTGGCAGATATGAGTACGCCGCCGGGTGCCCTGAAACTGCCCGTCCGAGACGCGGCAGAATTTGCTTGAAATACCAGAGATACAAGGAGCGCACCACCGGCGCGCTTGGCAATCCGAATTCGAGAATCGCACAACGGCCGCCTGGCCGAAGAACGCGCACGAGCTCGGCGCACGCCATCGACGGCTGCTCCACGTTGCGGATGCCGAACGCCATCGTGACCCCGTCCACCGACGCATCCGCGATTGGGAGGCACATCGCGTCGGCCTGCACGAACTCGGCGCGATTTGCGAGGCGAGCG
>DASPWV010000289.1:0-4616 GCA_035637635.1 Vicinamibacterales bacterium
AACGTCGCCGGCATGGGGCGATTCTCGAGCGACCGCACGATTCGCGAGTACGCTTCGGACATCTGGAAGGCCTCGCCGCTCGCGATTCAGATGCAGGACAACCGCGCGCCGATCTAAACTGGGCCTTTGGCAGGCGTCGCGGCTTCGCCGCTCCGTAGGCCTGCGGAAGGCCGCGCTATGCGGTAGGCGATTCGCGGAAGCCGGCGGTAGGCGCTTCGCGTGGGCGACCGACTGCAGCGATGTAGTGGCGGGGCTTGAGCCCCGCCAGCGTTGACGGCGGACTTGAAGGTCTGCCACTACATGACACGAAACGCGTTCGACGATGTAATCCGGTCTCACGAGGAGTGTTGTGATGGTGTCAAAAGCGTTTCTCGCACTGCTGCCGTTCTTCGCCGTTGGCGTTGTGACCGCCGGCACGGCGCGCGCGGAAGCACAGAGCGCCGCCACAGCGGCACCTGAAATCACCTTCACCAAGCACGTCGCGCCGATCCTCCAACGCAGTTGTCAGAACTGTCATCGTCCAAACGGCGTCGCGCCGATGCCGCTGATGACCTACGAGGAAGTGCGGCCCTGGGCGCGCGCCATCAAGCAGCGGACCGGTGTCGGGCCGAAGGCCGGCGTGATGCCGCCGTGGTACGTCGAGAAGAACATCGGCATCCAGAAATACAAAGACGATCCGTCGCTCAGCGACGACGAGATTGCCATGATCGCAAAATGGGCCGACAGCGGCGCACCGCGCGGCAACCCGGCGGACATGCCGCCACCGTTGCAGTTCGATGATGGCGTCGCGTGGCGGATCGGGAAGCCTGACATCGTCATTTCAACCAAAGAGGTGGTCGTCAAGGCAAACGCGCCTGATTGGTGGGGCGAAATCGAAAGCGTTCCAATTCCCCTCACCGACGATCGCTACGTCGCGGCCGTTGAAGTCAAAGAGGTGAACGACATCCCGAAAGTCGGCAGCGGCCGCGATACGGTCGGCGGCCGGTACGTGTTTCACCACATGATCTGGAGCACCCGAGTGCTCAGCGAGGTGTCCGAAGAGGACGAGCTCACCGAGGTGCTCGCGCAGAATCCAAACGTGACGCCGTGGCCGGTCCACGAAGTCGGCAGGAACGCCGACATCTTCGACGAGAACGCGGGCAGGCTATTGAAAGCGGGCTCGAGCGTCGTCTCGAATTCGGTTCATCTCCACTCGAACGGACGCGATACGCGGGCGCATCTCGAGATTGGGTTCAAGCTGCACCCGAAGGGGTATAAACCGCAGTTCAAACGCGCGCCGACGCGGCCGCTCGGCAACGGCGTCGACATCGACATCAAAGCGATGGAGCCCGGCCAGCAGTTGCACGCATACACCGTGCTGCAGGACCACACCAAGATCACGTCGTTTGAGCCGCACCTGCACGCGCCGGGAGCACGCATGTGTTTCGAAGCAATCTGGGGCTTCAATATTCAGACGCTTACGTGCGCCGGCTACGATCACAACTGGGTGCGCGGCTACGTGTACGACGACGATTACGCTCCGCTGCTGCCGAAAGGGACGATTCTCCACATCATCGGGTACATGGACAACTCGCCCTCCAACAAGAACGTGCCGGATCCACGCAACTGGCAGGGTTCCGGTAATCGCTCGGTCGCGAACATGTTCATCGATCTCGGAATGGGCGTGTCGCTCACCGACGAGCAGTTCCGCGACGAGATGATGAAGCGCCGTGAGCGGATGAAACAAATGGGCACGGACGTGTTCATCGGGTGCCCGTTGTGCAATGTCGCGCCGCGGCTTGCGCCGCCAAGCGAGCGCAACACGACGGCTCCGAGCGTGCCCGGCGGCAGTCCAAGACCGCCCGGCAGCTAACGATGATTCCTGTAGCGCGGACCTTTTGAAGTCCGCGGACGTCGATGAGCAAACTGCTGCCGCGTGGGCTGATTCCCGTCCTGGCTGTCTCCGTCGCGACCACGTTGGTTGCAGCGCAGACGTACTCACGAGGACAGAACGCTTCACCCGCGTATGAGGGGTGGGAGCAGAACGCCGACGGCACTTTCAACTTCCTCTTCGGCTACATGAATCGCAACTGGGAAGAGGAGATCGACGTTCCCATCGGTCCCGACAACAACATCGAGCCCCGCGGCCCCGATCAGGGTCAGCCCACGCACTTTCTTCCGCGCCGCAATCGTTTCGTGTTTCGTGCCCGCGTGCCGAAGGACTGGGACCAGAAAGAGCTGGTCTGGACGCTCACGACGAAAGGCAAAACCGAAAAGGCCTACGCGTCGCTCAGGCCGGATTACTTCATCGACGACGTGGTGATCGCGTCGGAGACGGGCGCGCTTGGCGCAGGGACCAGCAGTCCGGAGATACGTTCAAACCAACGGCCCGATGTGAGAATCGAAGGCGAGAAGACACGCACGGTCCGTGCGGGTGAGGCGCTGACGCTCGTCGCCTGGGTCACCGACGACGGTATCCCGAAGCCGCGAACTGTAACGACAACATCGAGCGCAGGCGCTGGCCGATCAACGAACACCTCATCGACGGTGCCGCGAAATCCGGTGTTGATTCCGCCGGCGCGCATTACAGTGGTCAAACGTACCGGGCTGCATCTTTCGTGGTTTGTCTATCGAGGCGCCGGAAAGGTGACCTTCGATCCGCTGCAGATCAAAGCGTGGGAGGACACGCGTGCCGGCGCCAATTCTCCATGGGCGCCGCTCTGGATACCGCCGCAGATGCCGCAGGACGGCAAGATCACTGCTCGAGCAACGTTCGAGTCACCCGGCACGTTCGTTCTCCGCGCCCGTGCGGACGACGGGGCGTTGTTCAATGACGACGAGCTGACAGTCACGGTCACGAAGTAAAGACACAGGGGATTAACGGGATTCAAGGGATTCAAGGGATTTGCGGAGCCTTCAGCCGCGTCGGCGCGCGGCCATGGCCGCGGCGGTGAACGATCGCGGAGCGGAAAGACACGCGGCAGCGACGAATACCGCGCGTCTTCCCGCTCCGCGATCGTTCACCACTGCGCCGGCAACGCCGGCGCACGCCGGCGCGGCATCGCTAGGCTCCGCCGCGTGCAATCCGCTTAATCCCCAAAATCTCCGAAATCCCCGTTGTCTTTGGCAGACCAGCAGAGGCCTTCACGGCGTGAGTGGTTATACACTGTCCCCACTATGAAACGGCACGCTGTCGTTCTGTCGCTCGTGTTCCTGTGCGCGCTCGTCACGCTTCGCGCGCAGCGCCCCGCTAACGCGCCCGCGACCGCGCCTTCCGGCAAGCCGCCGGATAACGTTTTCCTCGAGGACCTCACGTGGGCCGAGGTGCGCGATCTCATTAAAGGCGGCACGACGACGGTGATCATCGGCACGGCAGGCACCGAGCAGAAGGGCCCGCACATGGTGGACGGCGAGCACAAGTTCGTCATGGAATACACCGCGGACAAGATTGCGCGCGCGCTGGGCAAAACGCTCGTCGCGCCGGTTGTCACGTACGTGCCGGAAGGCAGCTGGGAGAATCCGGCCGGCCACATGACCAAGCCCGGCACCATCACGCTGCCCGAAGATCGTTTCGTCGAGCTCCTCGTCAACGCGGGACGCAGCCTCAAGGCAGGGGGCTTCACAACCATCCTGTTGATCGGCGAGTCGGGCGGAAATCGCACGGGTATGAGAACGGCGGCCACCCGGCTGAACGATCTCTGGAAGGGATCGGCGCGCGCGTTCTGGATTGACGACTACTACACGAAGTCGCATGCGGATCAGAACAAGTACGTGACGGAGAAGCTTGGCGTGCCGCCCGATCAGATCGGCGGCCACGCGAACATTCTCGACACCTCCGAGATGCTCTTCGTCAACGCAAAGCACGTGCGCCGGAACAAGCTCGCTCCAGGCGGCGGATTCGAGAACAGCGGTGTCAGCGGCGATCCGTCGAAATCGACTCCCGAGCTTGGCAAAGCGTTTCTACAGATCAAGATCGACAACGCGCTCGCGCAGATCAGATCGCTGATGTCAGGAAAAGCGCAGGCAACGGGCGCCACGACCGGAGGCGACGCTGCCGAAGGCGGAGGGCGCGGCCCCGCGACCGCGCTGGGGACAGGCGGTCGGGGTGGTAGAGGAGCCGCAGGAGGAGGAGGACGCGGTGGCCGCGGGAACGCTCCGGCCGAGGGACCCACGATGATGACAGCGCCGGCCGGGATCAGTCCCTCGCAGGCGCCCGACACGGTCTTCATCGACGAACTGACATGGGAGGAAACTCGCGACGCGATGAAGGCCGGTAGGACCACGGTCATCATTCCGACCGGCGGCACCGAGAAGAACGGCTATCACATGGTTCTCGGCAAGCACAACTTCGTCGTGACGTACGGCGCAAACCTGATGGCGCGGCGACTGAAGAACGCGTTGGTCGCGCCAACGATTCAATACGTCCCTGAAGGAGATCCCGACACCTCGGTGCCGGGAGAAATTTCGCTGCCGTCGCCAGCCTACGACATGTTGCTCGACGCGGCCGCGCGCAGCTTGCGGGTGCACGGCTTCAAAGAAATCCTGTTCATCGGCGACAGCGGCGGCAACCAGGCGGGACTGACCAATGTCGCCAACAAGCTCAACGAAGAGTGGAAAGATAAAGACGTGAAAGTGTT
>DASPWV010000290.1:0-2321 GCA_035637635.1 Vicinamibacterales bacterium
GTTTCCGTTGTCGCGCTGGCTAGATGCGGAATCAGCATCACGTTCTCGAGAGCGAGAAGGTCCGGGTGAACTTTAGGCTCATCTTCGTAGACGTCGAGCGCTGCGCCGACAATGAGCCGCTCTTTGAGCGCCCACGCAAGCGCGCTTTCGTCCACGACCGGTCCGCGCGAGGTGTTGATCAGATAGGCGGATCGCTTCATCTTCGCTAACGCCTTGCGATCGATGAGATGCCGCGTCTCAGGAAGCAACGGACAATGAAGCGACACGACATCGGATGTGGCCAGCAGCCGATCGAGCGTCATGAAGCGCGCGTTCGGCAATTCGACGTCAGTCTGATCCGTATACGCCACGGTCATCCCGAACGCCGGCGCCTTCTCAGCGACGGCGCGACCGATACGTCCGACACCGACGATGCCGAGTTGCTTGCCACGAAGTTCCATCCCAAGGAGATGATCGAGTGCCCATCCCTTCCAGTCGCCACGCCGCAACTGGCGCTCGCCTTCACCGACCCGTCGGGTGATGCCGAGTATGAGCGCCCATGCGAAGTCCGCACATGCGTTGGTCAAGACATCGGGTGTATTCGTCGCGATAATGCCGCGGTCGCGGCACGCCGTCAGATCGATGTTGTTGTAGCCCACCGCGATATTGGCGACGATCCGCAGATCGCCACCGGCGTCGAGCACCTCACGATCGATCCGATCGGTCAGCAAACACATGAGCGCCTGCTTGCCCGCCACACGCGCAATCAGCTCCTCTCGTGAGATTGCAGACCTTCCGGTGTAGAGATCCACCTCGCACTCCGCCTCCAGGCGCGCGAGAACCGAGGCAGGAATGCGGCGGGTCAGCAGGACTGAAGATCGCACGATTCGATGTTCGAAAGTTCGAGCTTCGAGTGTTCCGGGTTAGGAGTTCGCCTGCGTCCTTCGATCGAACATCGAACTACGAACATTCGAACTTCGAACATTCGAACTTCGAACATGGAACCTCGAACCCGTTAGTGCCCATGTGACAGGCAATAACCGCAGTGATTGCAGTGGACCGTCGGCTCGATCAGACATGGTCCATCCTGGTCATTGCCGGTGGGCAGCAGGAACTTCGCGAAGCTTGGGTGTGCTCGCCAGGGCGGCACGGGTGCGGCGGCGCGCACAGCCGTGTCCGGTTCACTTCCGAGGTGGCGCGCGATCGCGTCGCGCACCAGTGCACGCAGTTCCTCATCTGTCATTCGTGCAGATCCACGTAATCGACGATGCCGACGATGGCCGCGTCCACCGGCGCCAGTTTGCGTCCGAGCGTCTCACCTGCCGCGCGTCCTTCGAGAACGGCGATAACCAGCTCGCCTCGTCCCGCACCGACCGAATCAATCGCCAGAAGGGACGCGCCGCTCATCGCTCCCGCGGGCGTTTCCGGCTGCAGGATCAGAAGCTTCGCGCCCTCGAACTGCGGCCGCTTCTGCGTCGACACGACTTCTCCGACGACGCGCGCGAGAATCACGGTTTGTACGCGGTTGGAGAGGCGGCCGTCCGCTCAGGTCCGCCGCTCCAGTGATCAACGATACCAACAATTCCGGCGTCCGCCGGCACCTCGGTGGGATAGAAGGGGAAGCTTGCCTCTTTGCCTCGTACAAAGAACACATGCTCACCGACGCCCGCCCCTACGGCGTCGACAGCCACGAGCGCCCTTCCGCTGTTTTCGCCGGTAATCGTCAAGGGCTGAATCAGCAGGAGCTTTACGCCGTCGAACGCCGGCTCTTTTCGCGTCGCCACGATGTCACCGATCACGCGAGCGAGTTGCACGGATTAATCAGAGAGATCGACCGTATCGACGATCCCGACGACGGCGGCGTCAACGGGACAATCCTTCATGCCCGACGCCATGCGCGCGGAACTGCCGCTGACAATCAGGACGGTTTCGCCGACGCCCGCGTCGACGGTGTCAACAGCGACCAGATACCCGCCTTCGAGGCGACTGCGGTCGCGCGCATCGACTGCTCGCGCCAACAGCAGCTTGTTGCTGACGAGCCGCGGATCCTTGCGGGTCGCGACGACGGTGCCCACGATTCTGGCGAGAATCATGGGTGGGACCGGAGGACTTTCACAACGCGGCTACGCCTTCGCGTTGACCTTGCCGATCGGCAGGACGTCTTCGAGATTGGCGTGCGGACGCGGGATGACATGCACCGACACAAGCTCGCCCACGCGGCGCGCCGCCGCGGCGCCAGCATCGGTAGCGGCCTTCACCGCCGCGACATCGCCGCGCACGATTGCAGTCACATACCCCGCACCGATCTTTTCCCAGCCGACGAGCGACACCTTGGCGGCTTT
>DASPWV010000291.1:0-1946 GCA_035637635.1 Vicinamibacterales bacterium
GCCTGTTCGACGGAGTATTTGAGGAAGCCCGAGCCGACGAGCATGACGTAGGGGCCGTCTTCGTTGACCAGCTGGCCGACCGCCGGATCCGACCACGTCTCGCCCACGGTTTTCTCTGTCGCGGACGCCGACGCTGCCACGTCGCCATAGGCGCCGAGGGTTGCATCGAAACTGGAGTTGCGCGGGAAACTCCACTTCCGCGTGATGCGATCCGCCGTGGCAAAGTACGTGAGTAGCGCTGACACGTCCGCGGTGTCCGACACCGCTCCGGCCATCTCGTCCAGCGTCACGTCCAGCGCGTTATAAAACGTGCCGCCGGGTCCTTGCCCGATGAACAGGTAGGTGCGCCAGGCATCGCCGACCTTGACGTCGGCGATCTTGGCCGAGCTCTCGACGAAGTACTTGAACGCATCGAGCGACTGGCCGCTGCGCAGCGCGCGCAGCTTCGGCAGCAGATTGAACGGGATGAACGCCCAGACCTCCGTGCCTGTGCGTGCATCGAGCGCGTGCAGCATGCCGTCGTTGGCGCCGACGAAGATCAACGTGCGACGGTCCTTGTTGGCCTCCAGGAATCCCGGGTAGTCGGCATCAGGCGGCGGATCGAGTGACGGCGGATCGAGAAACGCGGGCGTCGAACCAATGACGGCACCGAGCGGGCGATTTCGAATCCAGTCGATCAACGTCGACGCATCGTTGACGCGCAAGTACGGCGACAGCGTCGCCGCATTGGACGTCTCGAATTTGATCGGCGTGTTCGTGTTGGGAAGGATCGTGTAGATATTCCGATTGGCGGCCGCCGGCGTCGATGCAACCCAGAGGCGCGAGCCGTCCTGCGTGAACTTGTACCCGGAGGGACGAGTCGAATCGTGTACCGGCTTGTACACGCGCATCGCGCGCAGGCGCCCTTCGAAGCCGGGCAGCGCGAAGCCCGCAGTCACCAGAACATTCGATCGCTGCGGAATGATCGCGCCGGTCGTGGCGTGATAGATCTCCGTCTCGCTGTCCGGCAACGTTGAAAGGGCGCCCGTATCGGGGCGGTAGTACTGTGCGCCCTTCAGATTGACGCTGCCGACAATGGGGCTCGTGACCTGAAACTCGGTCTTCGGTCCCACCGGCAACGATGACGTGGGGGCGGTGTTGAAATCGGTGAACGACGCAAAGGTGTGCTGGATCGCGCGATTGACGCCGCGCACCGCCTCCGGCACCGGTTGGCCGAGCGTCGTGGCCTCGATCAGCGTTTTCGAGATCTCGAAGTATTCTCCCCCGGTCGTTGTCGCGATGTCCTGCAGCGACGACACATACGTGGATTCCGGCGCGATCGCGATCACGTAAATCGGCACGCGCCGTCCAGAAACGTTCAGGAACGTCTGCGCCTTCGTATGGAGATTCTGCGGGGTGATGGTGCCTTCCCCGCCGCCAACGACAAGCACCACAACGGTGTTACGGCAGCCGGACGTATCGGCGGCGATCAGCCGCGCGGCTTCGGTTCTCGCATCGTCCATCATCGTGCTGACCGGCGCATCGATGACGTCTTTCTTGTCGCCGCCGGCCGGAATGAGCGCGCCGGTCCCGTTCGCCCAGAAGTCTGCGTTGAGTTTGTTCAGAATCGTCGACGTCGCGTTGTTATCCTCCGGTTTCACCAGAGGCCCTTGCGCCGCCGTCGCGGTGTCGCTCGGCGGGTTGTTGCCAGTCCCGACAGTAGTCCGTGTCAGCTTCCACTTGCCGGTGGAGGAATCGGTGGGTGCCTGCTGCGTGATGTCCGTCACGATCGAGGTTTCATTGCCTGAGTTCGACGGCACTGACGGATTCGTTTGACGCGTCTTGATCAGGCTGAAGCGCACGCTCGTCATGTTGTCGTTGATCGCCTGCACGAGGGATCGGCGCGCGATGACCAGTCGCGTGCGTTCGTAAAAGGTCGAATAATCCGAATTGCTGTCGGCGAGTGT
>DASPWV010000292.1:0-1831 GCA_035637635.1 Vicinamibacterales bacterium
GTTCGCGATGGATCGCGCCTTGTCCTGCATCACCTTTGATGCACGAAGCACATCCCGTCG
Source organism: Vicinamibacterales bacterium (assembly GCA_035637635.1). GTDB lineage: Bacteria > Acidobacteriota > Vicinamibacteria > Vicinamibacterales > UBA2999 > DASPWV01. The sequence goes on from DASPWV010000292.1 coordinate 61, forward strand.
ATGGATCACCGTCACCGAGCTCGCAAGCTTCGAGAGGTAGATTGCTTCTTCCATGGCGGTATCGCCGCCGCCTATGACGGCAATCGGCCGGCCTTTGAAGAAGAACCCATCGCACGTCGCGCAGGTCGACACCCCGCGGCCCGAGAGCTTCTTGTCGACGCCGAGGTCCAGCCATTTGGCCGAGGCGCCGGTCGCGAGGATCAACGCATCCGCCAGATACTCGGTTCCCGAGACCTTCAGCGCGAACGGACGATGCGAGAGATCGATTGAGGTGACGTCGCCCGGGAAGATATCGCCGCCGAACCGGACGCACTGCGCGCGCATCTCCATCATCAACGCGGGACCCATGACGCCGTCCTTGAATCCCGGATAGTTGTCGACCATGGTCGTGAGCATCAACTGCCCACCGGCCTCGATGCCTTCGATGACCAGCGGCGCGAGGTTCGCGCGCGCTGCGTACAGTGCGGCCGTGAGCCCGGCGGGGCCGGATCCGATCACGATCACCTGATGGTGATGCTGCATGTCACGCCACGTGTCGGTCGATGAGCCGTACTAAATCGTCTTTCGCCGCCAATCCCACGATCGTTTCCTTCAAGTCGCCGTTCTTGAACAACAGCAACGTCGGAATGCCGCGGATCATGAACCGCGACGGTGTCATGGGGTTCTCGTCGATGTTCATCTTCGCGACGGTAAGGCGGCCATTGTAATCCTCGGCCAGTTGATCGACCGTAGGCGAGAGCCGCCGGCACGGTGCGCACCATTCCGCCCAGAAATCCACGAGCACAACCCCGTCCTTCACCGACTGATCGAAATCGCCGTCTGTAAACGTCTTGACCTTGTCTGAAGCCATATCCCCTCAGTCCTGCTGGTTTGCATCGAGTGCGCCAAGTTTGACGGTGTAAGGCAGGCCCGACCGGGGCCGCCGCCGCAGGCAAAAGAAGTCAATAGATAAGATGCCGGGCAGCCCTTGGTGGATAGCGCGATCCTCATGGCAGGATCGGCGCAGGTTGCCGGCGAGCGCCCACCACTCTCTTATACACCGTGACGTACTCGGCCGCCGAGCGCTCCCACGAGAAGTCCTTTCGCATGCCCCTGACCTGCAAGCGCTTCCACGCACGAGCCTGGTGGTACGCGTCCAGCGCCGCCGCCAGCGCCTGCAGCATGGCGCGGGGAGTGTAATCGTTGAACAGGAATCCCGTCCCCTGTCCGTTGCGCGCGTTGAACGGCTCGACCGTATCGATGAGGCCGCCGACTGCGCGAACAACGGGAACCGTGCCGTAGCGGAGGCTGTACATCTGGTTCAGCCCGCACGGCTCGAATTGCGACGGCATGAGAAAGATGTCCGCGCCGCCTTCCACGAGGTGGGCGCGATGCTCGTCGAAGCCGATGAAGACGCCGACGCGCTCGCGAAACGTTGTCGATAGTTCTCGCCAGAGCTGCTCGAATCTGGGAGCCCCGGTTCCGACGACGGTGAAGGTGGCATCGAGCGTCATCAACTGGCGCGCCGACGCTTCGATCAAATCCATGCCCTTCTGCTCGATCAGGCGAGAGACGATTCCGATGACCGGGCGTTTCGCGGCGCGTTCGTCCACGGGCAAACCAAACGTCTCGAGCAACACCTGTTTCGCGACCGCTTTGCCGCTGAGATCGTCCGCGTTGTACGGGGCAGGCAGATGCGGATCCGTCGCGGGATTCCACTCTTCCGTATCGATGCCGTTCAGGATGCCCGTGAGCGCCTGACGACGTGCGCGCAGGACGCCGTCAAAGCCGT
>DASPWV010000293.1:0-2908 GCA_035637635.1 Vicinamibacterales bacterium
ATCGGACTTTTCCCCACCTCGGTCGGGGCGCAGGGTCCGACCGGCCGCATCGAAGGCGTCGTGCACGACGCCCAAGGCGGCGTGCTGCCGGGTGCGACGATGACGCTGCGAAATCAGGACACCGGCGTCTCGCGCACGCTCGTCACCGAGTCGGACGGCCGATACCTGTTTCCCGCGCTCGGTCCCGGCAGGTACGAGATTCAAGCGGAACTTTCCGGGTTCGCGACGCAGCAGGTCCGCGACATCACGATCACAATCGGATTCGAACGCCGCCTCGATATCACCATGGCCGTACAGACGCTGCAGGAGACCGTGACCGTGCATGGTGAAGCGCCGGTCGTGGACACGACCAACGCGGAAATCTCCGGAGTGGTCACCCAGGAGCAAATTGCCACGCTGCCAATCAACTCACGCCAATACCTGTCACTCGCGCTGCTCGTGCCAGGCACGACCGTCGATGCGACACGTTCGTTCTTCGCCACGGTCAATGTCGGCGGATCGATGACCTTCAACGGTACTGGAAACGTCGTCGACGGCATGATCAACAACTGGGCGGAAGATGGTGAACCGAGACAGGACGTCCCCGAAGATTCCGTCGAGGAATTCAAAGTCACGAATGCCTCGTACAAGGCTGAATTCGGCCTTGCCACTGGCGGCGTCGTTCAGGTCGTGACCAAGTCGGGCACCAATGCGCTGCGGGGCACCGCGTTCGAATACTTCCGCGACAAGAAGCTGAACGCGAAGGGCATCTTCGAATCGACGAAACCAGACTATAGAAGGCACCAGTTTGGCGGCAGCGCCGGCGGACCCGTGCGACTCAATCGTGTGCACTTCTTCGGCGCCTTCGAGCGAACAGACACTGAGGAGTTTTACACCGTCCGGACCGGCCAGCCGCAGTTCTATTCGGCGCTCGAAGGAACATTCCCGCTGCCATCGTTTCGCAATCTGTATTCCGCGCGCCTCGACTGGCAGATCAACAACGCGCAAAGCGCATTTGCGCGCTATCTCCACGAGGACGAGAAGAAGGCGTGTCAAGGCTGCGGAGGCACGAGCGCCTCGGGCCGCGATGAGGAGATCCCGCGCCGCTCGATGGTGGCCGGGCACACGTGGGTCCGCGGCACCAGGCACCTGAACGACTTCAGGTTCCAATACGCGTACGCCGCGTTCTACGGCTACCCGGGCAGCACCGCGTCCTGGTCGCAGACGGGACAGTTTCCCGACGAACGTCTGAAGAGATCCACCCGCCAGTACCGATTCCCTTCAGTGAGCTACGGCAACAACTACGACTACATCAGTCCAGAGAAGCGCTGGGGGTTGCGCGACACCTACTCGATCAATTCATCTCGCCACGACGTGAAGATTGGCGGCGAGTTCGATTACATGCCGTACGTGTCGGAGGACGCGCTCAATCTCGCCGCGACAGGGGGAACATATACGTTTACGGTGGATCAGCCGTTCGATCCCAGCAACCCGGCAACGATTGCGGCGCTCACCGGCGCGTCCAATTTCAGCGCGACGAGCGATCCGACCACCGTCTCTCACCCGACGAAGTACTACGTCGCGTTCCTACAGGACGACTGGCGCGTCGCGCCAACGGTGACAGTCAATCTCGGCCTCAGATACGAACGGCTCTACGGGAACGCGAACGAAGATCTCGATCCCAATGCGTTCCCCGTTCCGCTGCCGTACGTCGAGGTCTCAAGACGCGGCGACAAGAATAATTTCGGCCCGCGTACAGGCGTCGCGTGGGACATCCAGGGCGACGGCAGCACCGTAGTGCGTGGCGCGTACGGCCTTTACTATGGGCACATCCGTCTGCTCGGCACGCTGCCGGAGTTCACCAATTTCAAAACGTTCACGCTGACGATCAACAACCCCGGGTATCCCGACCCGTTCGGCGGCCGGAATCCGCGTGAATTCGTCGCCTCGTCGCCGACGCCGAACATCAATGTCGTCGCGAACGACATGGTGCAGCCTCTGTCGCATCAAGTAAGTCTCGGGTTGTCCCGCAAGCTCACCAGCGTGTTCGCGTTGCACGTCGACGCGGTCTACAACCGCACAAAGGGAGACTACAAGCAGCTCGACATCAATGCGCAGGATCCGGTGACCCGGCTGCGGCCGTTGACACAGTTCGGTCGAATCACGCAGATCCGGCCTGATACAGATCTGCGCTACAAGGCGATCTACACCAAACTCGAAAAACGTTTCAGCCGGAACAACCAGTTCATGGTCTCGTACACCTTCACGGACAGCGACGACAACTCGCCGATGGGTCGTTATCTCGATCCGTTCGATTTGTCGCTCGACTGGGGACCATCCAATGGTGAGCGGCGCCACGTCGTCGTGGCCAGCGGATCGGTTCGCCTCCCGTGGGATGTCACGCTCGGCACGCTTTGGACCTATCGAACGCAACTGCCATGGAGCGCAACCGCGGGCCGCGACCTCAACGGTGATGGGTTTGCCAGCGATCTCGTGCCGGGCACGACTCGTAACTCCGGCAGTCGCAACCTGAATCTGGAAGCGGTGAACGCATATCGGCAGGCGAACCGCCTGACATCGATTGCAGAAAGCGACGTCGACAGCTCGCGCATCAACGTCCTGGATATGCGTGTGGGCAAGGCGCTCCGATTTGGCGACCGCAAGATCGATCTGATTGCGCAGGCGTTCAATCTTCTCAACACCAGAAACCTGCAGGCGCAGTTCGGGAGCGGGCGAGTCGGCAATGCGCTGTCGGCAAGCTTTGGCCGAATTCTGAGCGCGAGGCCGGCAAGGCAGGTCGAGCTGGCCATCCGGGCCAACTGGTAAAAGGGGACTGTCCCCATGATGATGCAGAAAACAACGCTCTGGTTGATTTTGCTCTGCTCGAGTGTCATCGCGGGCGCGAGCCCAGCAGCCGATCCGCGAGCGT
>DASPWV010000294.1:0-1636 GCA_035637635.1 Vicinamibacterales bacterium
CGCGAACATCATCAAGGTTGCCCAGGGCGGCTGGTTCCCGCTGCTGCTCGCGTACTTCGTGTTTACCGTGATGACCACGTGGAAGCAGGGCCGGCGCATCCTCAGCGAGCGGATCCAATCGACGTCGCGGCCATTGGACGAGTTTCTGTCGAACGTTGTGAAACGAGGTGTGACACGCGTACCGGGCACCGCGATCTTCATGAACGGCAACGCCTCGCGAACGCCGCTGGCGTTGTTGCACAACCTGCAACACAACAAAGTGCTGCACGACCGTGTGCTGTTCGTGACGGTCAAGACGCAGCAGGTGCCGCATGTGGATCCCGAGAAGCGCATTGAAGTCGAGGAGTTCGGGAACGGAATATTCCGCGTCAAACTCTATTACGGGTTCATGGAAGATCCGGATGTTCCCGAGGTGCTTGCGGGCATCGACGACGCGCGGGTGAAATCCGACCCACGTGATACGACGTTTTTTCTGGGCCGCGAGACGATCATCGCCACCAAGCGTCCGGGCATGGCGATGTGGCGCGAGAAGCTGTTTGCGCTCGTTTCCCGGAATGCGGCGTCGGCCACTGCGTACTTCGGCATCCCGCCGGACAGGGTCGTCGAATTGGGCGAGCAGGTCGAAATATAGCCGGCGGGTGATCCCGCTGACGCGCAGACGTTTGTCGGCGCGACAGTCGCGTATATAGTGCGTGCTTCGACCTGCCTCGACGTGCCACCTAGGAGAAGACCCGATGCCGAAAATCACGCCGTTTTTGTGGTTCGATACGCAAGCCGAAGAGGCGGCCCGCTTTTATGCCTCTGTGTTCAAGAATTCCCGCATCGTGCGCATGAGCCGCTACGGCGATGCGGGCCCAGGACCCAAAGGGAGCGTCATGACCGTCGACTTCGAGCTCGATGGCCAGCCGTTCACTGCGTTGAACGCCGGTCCGCAGTTCAAGTTCACGGAAGCAATCTCCTTCACCGTGCATTGCAAAACGCAGGACGAGGTCGATGAGTATTGGACCAAGCTCTCCGCGGGCGGAGCAGAGAGTGACTGCGGCTGGCTGAAAGACAAATACGGACTGTCCTGGCAAATCACTCCCACCATCCTCATTGAGCTGCTGAACGATCCGGATCCGCAGAAATCGAAGCGCGTCATGGAGGCGATGATGACGATGAAGAAGATCGACATCGCCGCGCTCGAGAAGGCTGCCGGGCACTAGCGCCACCAGATCGCGGCGTCTGCCTGATACGCAACCAAGGAGTTGCGTAAGCGTGCGCCGGCGATGTATCATGCAACTTGGAGGTTGCATGATGCCCGTCACCGAGCTGAGCCGCATCGACCGGACGATTGAAATCGCCGCGCCACCCGAGCGCGTCTGGCGCGCGTTGACCAATGCCGCGGAGCTGTCTGCCTGGTTCCAGGTACAGATCGAAGGCGACATCGCAGCGGGCAGCGAGGTGTGGATGACGTCGGTGCATCCTCAGCATGCGAACGGGCGATTTCGCGTGCGATTCGTCGAGCTCACGTCGCCGCAGCGCGTCGTCTGGGAATGGCATCCCGGCGCAGTCGACCCGGCCGTCGACTACTCGCGCGAGCCGCGGACGACCGTCACATTCGCGCTCGAGCCGTCTGGAGCAGGAACTCGATTGA
>DASPWV010000295.1:0-6685 GCA_035637635.1 Vicinamibacterales bacterium
CGGGGCGTAAGAAAAAGATTCCGTCGATGAACGACAAATGCGCCGGCGGCACCGGCGCCGTCATCGACAAGATCAACGCGAAGCTGCGGATTCCCGCAGACGAACTGTGCCAGCAGGGCTATCGCGGCGTCAAGTTGCACAAGGTCGCCGGCAAGTGCGGCGTGTTCGCCGAGACCGACATCAACGGCTTGCAGAAGGAAGGCACCCCGCCGGACGAGCTGATGGCGTCACTGTTCGAAGCCATCGTGCTCCAGAACCTTTCGGTGCTGACACGCGGACACACGCTCAAGCCTCATGTGCTGCTGCTCGGCGGACCCAACACCTTCATCAAGGGCATGCGTGAGGCGTGGCAGGAGAACATCCCGCGCGTCTGGAAGGAGCGCGGGATTGAAATGCCTGCGGGTGAGACGGCCGACACGGTGATCAAGACGCCGCAGAACGCGCAGTATTTCGCCGCTCTCGGCGCGATTGAATTCGGCAAAGACGAGGACGAGCACATCGGCGTGTACACCGGTACGTCTCAGCTCGTGCACTACATCAACGTCGGTCGTCTCGAAGAGAAGGCCGCGTCGGGCGGTTCAGGCCTGAGTCGATCGGACCACGAGCTCGCCGCGTTCAAGGAGCGCTACAAGCCGAAGAAATTCACCGCCGCAACGTTTCGAGCGGGGGAGGTCGTCCACGGCTTCATCGGCATCGACGGCGGGTCGACCTCGACGAAAGCCGTGCTGCTTTCCGAAGCCGGTGACGTCCTCTGCAAGGTGTACCAGTTGTCGAAGGGCAATCCCATCCAGGACACCATCGACATGTTCGAGCAGTTGCAGGCGCAGGTCGAGCGTCAGGGTGCTTCGCTCGACGTACTCGGCGTCGGAACTACGGGCTACGCAAAGGACATCCTGCGCGACGTGCTGCATGCTGATGCGGCTCTCGTCGAGACAGTGGCCCACACCGAATCGGCCGTGAAGTACTACACAGATCCGCACGTCATCGTCGATGTGGGCGGGCAGGACATCAAGCTCATCGTCCTTCACGACGGGCGTGTGAAGGACTTCCGGCTCAACACGCAGTGCTCCGCCGGCAACGGCTACTTCCTGCAATCGACCGCGGAGACCTTCGGCATTCCCGTTCACGAGTACGCCGACATCGCGTTCTCGGCGAACGCCATGCCGATCTTCGGATACGGCTGCGCGGTCTTCATGCAGTCCGACATCGTCAATTTCCAGCGCCAGGGGTGGGCGCCTGAGGAGATTCTGGCGGGACTCGCAGCCGTGCTGCCGAAGAACATCTTCCTGTATGTGGCGAGCATCCCGAATCTCGCGAAGCTCGGAACCCGGTTCGTGCTGCAGGGAGGAACACAGCATAACCTCGCGGCGGTGAAGGCGGAGGTTGACTTCATCCGCTCGAATTTCCGCGGCGCCGGCGTCGAGCCCGACATCCTCGTGCACGAGCACTGCGGCGAGGCGGGCGCGATCGGCGCAGCCGTCGAGGTCAAGCGCCTGTGGACCAACGGGCATCGCACGAGCTTCATTGGGATCGATGCGGTTCGCAAAATCGCGTATCGCACGACACGCAACGAATCGACGCGTTGCAACTTCTGCAAGAACAATTGCCTGCGGACGTTCATCGACATCAAGCTCACCGGCGACGCGTTGAAGGAGTTGGAGGTCGCGCAGAAAGCCCAGCCGCCGCAGCCGGCGAAAACAGCCCCCGCGCAGAGCTCCGGCGAGCCTCGTCCGGCGTCGGAAGGGCCAGCCGCGAAGCCTAAATTCGTGTCGAAGGTCCCGAAGGCGGCGGACGAACGGCGTTTGATCATCGCGACCTGCGAAAAAGGAGCGGTCGAAGACGTCAATGCGATGCGCGAGATCAAGGCCGGCCTCGATGCGGCAAAGAAGGCGAATCCGAATTTCATCGATCTGGCCGCGCGCGAGGCGTTTCGCGCGCGCAGCCCCGAGCGAGTGGCGGATCCGGTTCCCGCGCGCGCGTGGACTCGAGGCGCGCGCGAGCGCGTCGCGAAGATGAACCGCCGCGCGGCGATTCGCATCGGCATGCCGCGCGTGCTGAACATGTACACGTACGCGCCGTTCTTCAACGCCTACTTCGAGAGCCTTGGCATCGTTGATACCAATCTCGTGTACTCGGATTACACGACGCCCGAGATGTACCGCGAAGGCGCGAGCCGCGGCGCCATCGACCCGTGCTTCCCGGCGAAGGTGGCCATCGCGCATGTGCACAATCTCCTCTACGTCAAGCACGCGAAGAAGCCGCTCGACTACATCTTCTTTCCGATGGTCGACGTGCTGCACACCGAGCTCAAACATCTCCAGGGATCGAATGCCTGCCCGACGGTGACGGTCACGCCTGAAACAGCGAAGGCGGCCTTCATCAAGGAGAGCGATGCCTTCAAAGAACGCGGCGTCGTGTATGTGTGTCCACTCGTGAATTTCTGGGATCGCCCACTCCTCTCCCGGCAATTGTTCGACGCGTGGGGCGGGGCACTCGGTCTCAGCGAAGAAGAAAACGCGCGGGCTGTGGACGTCGCGTATCGCGAGCTGCTGGACTACGAGCGGGACATCCGGCAGCGCGCCCGTGAGGTGATCGATCAGCTCGAGCGCGAGAACCGCGTCGGCATCGTCGTCCTGGGCCGGCCGTATCACCACGATCCGGGCCTCAATCACGAGATCCTCGAGGAGTTTCAGAAGCTTGGCTATCCCGTCTTTTCGCAGAGCACGCTTCCGTTCGACGATGATCTCCTCGAGAGGCTGTTCGGCGATGAGGTGAGAGCGGGCGCCATTCGCGATCCGCTCGAAATTCAGGACGTCTGGAAGAACAGCTACTCGGCCAACACCAATCTCAAAGTGTGGGCGGCGAAGTTTACCGCGCGTCATCCGAATCTCGTCGCGCTGGAGCTCTCGAGCTTCAAGTGCGGACACGATGCGCCAATCTACACGGTCATCGAGTCGATCATCGAATCGTCCGGGACTCCGTATTTCTCGTTCAAAGATATCGACGAGAACAAGCCCGCGGGCTCGATCAAGATTCGCCTCGAGACGATTCACTACTTCCTGAAGCGGTACGTCGAAGACATGAACCGCCCACAGTCGAACGAGGAGATGGAGCGCAAGATCGCGGAGTACGAAGAGCGGCTGCGCGAGCAGCTCCTGCGCGAGCACGAGCTCGCGGCGCTGGCGGCGCGGCAGCGCGAAGAAGCGCGCAGGGTACAGAAGCGAATGCTGCCGATGGTTGGACAGCAACACGGGATGGACACGCCTGTGGAGGTGAGCGTGTAAAGCCGGTTCGAAGGTTCGAGGGTCGACGTTCGAAGTTCGGGGTTCGAACGTTCGCGTGAACTCGTTCGGCCGGGCTATGGAACACGAACCCTCGAACACGGAACCTCGAACCTGGAACTTTCGAACCTCGAACCGGCGCCGTGCGCGTTCACAACACGTCGCGCAACGCCCGTTGAGCCGCAAAGTAGCCGCACATCCCGTGCACGCCAACGCCTGGCGGAGTCGAAGCGGAGCAGATGTACCATCCGCGGACCGGCGTCGAATAGTGCCGCCATGTGGGCCGCGCCGCAAGCTGCCAGAGGGTCCCCGCGCCGCCTCCGATATCGCCGCCGACGTAGTTCGGGTTGTGCCGCTCGACGTCGGCCGGGGCCATGACGTTGCAGGCGAGCACACGTTTGCGAAACCCCGGCGCGAACCGCTCGATTTGTGCCTCGACACGCGGCAGCATGTCCTCGGTGGAGGCGTGCGGCACGTGACAGTACGTCCACACGACGTGCCGTCCCGCCGGCGCGCGCGAGGGATCGAACAGCGTCGGCTGCGCCAGCAACACAAACGGCTGTTCGCTGTGACGGCCGTTCCACGCATCGTTTTCGGACGACGCGATCTCGTCGAGTGTGCCGCCAAGATGGACGGTCCCTGCGCGCGCGACGTCGCGGTTGCGCCAGGGGATCGGCCCCTCGAGCGCCCAGTCCGCTTTGAAAACCCCCATTCCGTAGCGATACCGCTCCAGCGCGCGCCGGTAACGCGGGGGAAAGCCGTCGCCGGCGATACGGAGGAGGGGCCGAGGCGAAAGATCGAACAGCACGGCGCGCGCGGCCGGTAAGTCGTCCGCCGATGTCACTGTGACTCCGGTGACGATTTCGCCACCGAGCGACCGCAGATAACTGGCGAGCGCATTGGCGAGACACTGCGCGCCGCCCTTGGGCAGCACCCACCCGGAGGTATGCGTCAGGAGCGCGAGCGCCAATCCCACGCCGGCGGTAATCGCGCGATCGAGCGGGAGCATGCTGTGCGCGGCGCTCCCGGCAAACAGCGCCCGCGCCTCTGCGCCTTTGAATGTGCGTCGGGCAAATCGCCGAGCCGACTGCAGCGCCTTCAATCCAAAACCGGCAAGCGCCAGCGGATGGCGAGGCCAGCCGATGGGCCCCAGCACGTTGAGCTCGATTTTCGGCCAGGCGCCAGCGAGCTTGTTGAAGAGATCGCGATACGCATCAGCGTCAACGCCCAACTGTTCTGCTGTGCGCTCCACGGATCGGTACACGACGACAGCCGCGTCGCCATCGAAGGGGTGCGCGAGCATCGCCGCCGGCTCGATCCACTCGAGCCCATGTGCGGCCAATGGCAGCGAGCGAAAGAACGGGGACGCCACAGCAAACGGATGCACGGCAGAGCAGATGTCGTGCACGAAGCCGGGCAGGGTCAGCGCCGCCGAGCGGCAACCACCGCCAATCTCGGCCGCTCGCTCCAGCACGACCACCTTGCGGCCGGTCTGCGCAATGGCGATCGCGGCTGCAAGACCGTTCGGTCCCGCGCCAACGACGATCGCATCGGCTTGCGCCATGGGAGGAGAATAAGAGGTTGCCTGATTCGGGCGCAAACGCGGTCGATGTATGACTGAAGGCGTTGCAGGCTACTGGTACTCGCGTTTCGTCTTCGAGCGCGCGCTGGCGCTCGTCTATCTCATCGCGTTTCTCTGCGCTGCCAACCAGTTCGTGCCGCTGCTCGGCGAGCGCGGCCTCATGCCCATCTCGCGCTTTGTGCGCGTCGTGCCGTTTTACTCCTCGCCGAGCCTGTTTTACGCGTACACGGGCGATGCCGCCGTTCGCGCGGCCGCATGGATTGGCGTCGCGCTCGCCAGCCTCGCGCTCACGAATTATCCGCAGCAGTGGGGCACGATGTTCTCGGCGGGAGTGTGGGCGGCACTCTGGATCTTATATCTGTCGTTCGTCAACGTGGGGCAGACCTTCTACGGCTTCGGATGGGAGTCCCTGTTGCTCGAGACGGGGTTCCTCGCCATGTTTCTTGGCGGCAGCGCCACGCCGCCGGCGGCGCCGTCGATCTGGCTCTATCGGTGGGTGCTGTTTCGCGTCATGTTCGGCGCGGGCATGATCAAGCTGCGCGGCGATCCGTGCTGGCGCGATCTCACGTGCCTCAATTACTACTTCGAGACGCAGCCGATCCCGAATCCTTTGAGCTGGTACTTCCACTGGCTGCCGCACGGCATTCACCGCGCCGGCGTCGTCTTCAATCACATCAGCGAGCTTGCCGTTCCGTTTCTGTACTTCACGCCGCAACCGTTTGCCGCTGTCGGCGGGCTTCTCACCATCGCCTTTCAGAGCGTGCTCATTCTGAGTGGCAACCTTTCATGGCTCAACTGGATCACCGTCGTGCTCTGCATTCCGACGCTCGACGATCGATGGTGGGCGTGGCTTCCGCTCGGCCCGCCGGCGGTTATGGTCCAGTCCGTAGCGCACCGAATGGTTGTCTTCGGGCTGACACTTGTGGTTGCGCTTCTCAGTATCGGGCCGACGCTCAACATCCTGTCAGCGGGGCAGCTGATGAACTACTCGTTCAATCCGATCCATCTCGTGAACACATACGGCGCCTTTGGGAGCATCACGCGAGTGCGGAACGAGATCGTGATTGAGGGCACGCAGGATGCCGTGGTGACGGACAAGACCGAGTGGCGGGAGTACGAATTCAAGGGCAAACCAGGCGATCTCTCGAAACGGCCGGCGCAGATTGCCCCGTATCATCTGCGGCTCGACTGGCTCATGTGGTTTGCGGCGATGTCGACGCCCGATGAATACCCGTGGTTCACTGCACTGCTCGCGAAAATTCTGCAGGGAGACCGCGACACGCTTGGGCTCCTCCGCACAAACCCCTTTCCAGACGCCCCACCGCGGTGGGTACACGCCGTGTATTACGAGTATCGATTCACAACTCCCGCTGAGTATCGGCAAACCGGTCAGTGGTGGAAACGTCGCGCAATTGGCGAGTTCATGCCGCCGGTAGCGCTTCGCCGGCCGAAATGAGAAGGAGGTCTCCATGGCAAACGAACTGACGCAACGTCGTGTGGCTGCGCTCGTAACGAAGGGCTTCGAACAGGTCGAGCTGTTTGAACCGCGCAAGGCTCTCGAAGCAGTTGGCGCGACAGTTCAGGTTGTCGCTCCGGATTCGCAGAAGGTACGTGGCTGGAATCGCACCGAATGGGGAGAGGAGGTTAAAGTCGACGTTCCGCTCGATTCGGCACGCGCGGACGACTATGACGCGCTGCTGTTACCGGGCGGGGTGATGAACCCCGATCGCTTGCGGATGAATCCAAAGGCCGTCCAGTTTGTGAAGAGTTTCTTTGAGAATGGCAAGCCAATCGCGGTGATCTGCCACGGCCCCTGGACGCT
>DASPWV010000296.1:0-2185 GCA_035637635.1 Vicinamibacterales bacterium
CGGTGACGGGGAAACTCTCGCCCGCATGTCGCACGCGTTGCGGCATCGCGGGCCTGATGCACACGGAGACTGGTCGGATCCCGAGCACGGTGTCTATCTCGCCGTGGAACGGCTCGCGATTCTCGATCGCGAGCACGCGGCCCAGCCGATGTGCAGCGGCGATCGTGCGCTCGTCGTCGCGTTCAATGGCGAAATCTACAACCACACGACGCTCAGGCGCGAACTGGAGGCGACCGGCTCCCGGTTCGTGACGAGCCATTCCGATACCGAGGTGTTGCTGCACGCGTATCGGCAATGGGGCACCGATCTCACCAGTCATCTCGACGGCATGTGGGCGCTTGCAATTTACGACCGCGCGCAACGGAGCATATTCCTCAGCCGTGATCGTTTTGGACAGAAGCCGCTCTATTACACGATCAACCGCGGCGTCTTCGCGTTCGCATCCGAGTTGACGGGCCTGAGCCAACACCCCGCCGTGGATCGCTCGTTTTCGAGTTTGAGCATTCGAAAGTATTTCGCGTACGGCTTCATTCCAGCGCCGCACGCGATCTACGAGCACGTGTTCAAGTTGCCGGCTGGCTGCAATCTTTCCGTAGACGCGCAGACGCTTGCGACGCGACTAACCCGGTATTGGGATTTTTCGCTCGAAGCCGCGGACACACATCACGACCGCAACGAGGCGGAGCTGGCAGAGGAGCTTCGGGGTCTGCTTCAGGCCGCCGTCCGACGTCAACTGCAGTCGGACGTGCCCATAGGCGTATTTCTCAGCGGCGGCATCGATTCGTCCGCAATCGCATACTATGCAGCCCGCGAAACGACCCTGCCGCTCGAGACGTTCTCGATTGGCTTCGATGCAGAAGGGTACGACGAGTCCGCTCAAGCCGATCGCGTGGCCGCGCTCATCGGTACGCATCATCATGCAATCACGCTCTCGAGCGCCAAAGCACGCTGCCTGCTGTCACGGATGGCAAGTCGCATGGACGAGCCAATCGGCGACAGCTCGATTATCTGTACCCATCTCCTGTGTGCCGATGCGCGACCGTCGATCACCGTCGCCCTCGGCGGCGAAGGCGCCGATGAGCTGTTCGGCGGGTACGATCCGTTTCGGGCACTGAAGCTCGCGCGCATGTATTCGCGATTGGTTCCGAAACCGGTCCACCGCGCCATTCGACTCGTGGCCGCACGGCTGCCGAGCTGCGACCGGTACATGTCGTTCGACTACCGAGTCTCACGTGCGTTACGCGGACTGTCCTATGCGCCGTCTCTCTGGAATCCCGTATGGATCGGACCGCTCGAGCCGTCCGAAATCGCGGAATCGTTCGAAGACGGAAGTGACGTGGAGAGCATCTACTCGGAAGCCATCGAGCTCTGGGATTCGTCCGCCGGAGCGGACCTCGTCGACAGGACGACGATGTTCTACGTGAAGCTGTATTTTCAGGACGACATTCTCGCCAAGGTCGATCGGGCTGGCATGTTGAACGCGGTTGAAGTGCGATCACCGTACCTCGATCGCGATCTCGTGGAGTTCGTGCAGCGCCTGCCGAGCCGATTCAAATTACGGCATGGCCGCACGAAGTATTTGTTCAAGCAGGCGATGCGTCCACTGCTTCCCGAGTGGATCGTGGATCGGCCGAAGCACGGCTTTGCAGTACCGATGGCGCAATGGCTGCGCGACGGTTGGTTGGCGCCGGCTGCCGACGGATTCCCTGGTGGTCCAAGCAGCAAATTCACGACGCGCAAATTAGAGGCTCATCGACGCGGCACAGAGAACAACGCCCTGTTTCTCTGGAGCCTCTGGCTGCTGCAGCAGATAGCAAATGCGCGTGTCGATCCGTAACTCACCGCGGCAGAGTGTCGTGGTCGCCGCCTTGCTTTCGGTGTACGTGGTGGCGGCGTTGACGAGCGCCCGACAGAAATCCATCACGTTCGACGAGCTTGCACACCTGACGGCGGGTTTCAGTTCCTGGACGACCGCTGACTACCGGCTGTTTCCGGAGAACGGCCAGTTCCCAAAGCGGTGGGCGGCGCTTCCGCTCGTCGTTTCCGGCATGCGCTTCCCTTCGGTGAGTCAGCCCGCGTGGTGGACTTCCGATGTGGACACGCTCGGATATCAATTCCTCTACGGCGTTGGCAACGATCACGAGGAATTGATATCCGAGCGTGTCCACATCGGAAGTCCACCACG
>DASPWV010000297.1:0-3620 GCA_035637635.1 Vicinamibacterales bacterium
CGAGCCTTTGTCGAGAAGCAGCGCCGCAAGCTCGTAGTGCGCGTTGTGAATCGCCATCATCAACGCGCTGGCGCCCGCCGATTCCGTCGCGTTCACATCGGCGCCCGCCGCGAGGAGCACCTTGATCGTGTCGATATCGCCCTCGCGTGCCGCGAACATCAGCGCCGTGTACTTTCCGGCCGATCGAGCGTCGACCTCGGCGCCGTGCTCCAGAAGAGTCTGCACGGTGCTCGC
This sequence comes from Vicinamibacterales bacterium, assembly GCA_035637635.1. GTDB lineage: Bacteria > Acidobacteriota > Vicinamibacteria > Vicinamibacterales > UBA2999 > DASPWV01. The sequence goes on from DASPWV010000297.1 coordinate 235, forward strand.
GTGGCCTTCGGCGGCCGCCCACATCAGTGCGTCCTGGCCGCCGCGACTCTCCTTGGCCTTTACGTCGGCGCCGTGTTCGAGCAGCATTCGGACCGCAGCGACGTTGCCTGTGAGCGCCGCCGTCAGGAGCGGCGCCTCGCCTTCGGGCTGCGCCAGATTCGGGTTCGCGCCAGCCTTCAGCAGCAGCTCGATCATCGCCGCGCTGCCGTTGACCGACGCGAGCGCCAGCGGCGTCACGCCGTATCGATTGGCTGCGTCAACCCTGGCGCCGGCGCGAATCAGCAAGCCGGCGCTGACGAGATCGTCGCGGTGCGCCGCCCAGTGGAGCGCGGTCGTTCCGTCGACTTCAGCGGCGTTGACATCGACATGTTGCTGCAGGAGCGCGCGAACCGCCGCCGCGTCCGGCCTTTTTGCGGCCTCGATCAGCAGCACGTCGCGGGCCGGAGCGCCTTCCGCGCGACCAAGGGTGACGATCGCAAATAGCGCAACAGCGATCGAGATCACGACGCGAGGTCGCATGATGATCTTCCCTCCATCCCGCAAGAAGTTTCCAGTTGCCAGTTCCCAGTTCAAAGTTGAGTTGTCCGTTTCAGGAGTTAATGGTTTCTTATCACTTCAAACTAACTGCGAAGACGCAACTAAAAACTTAACTTTGAACTGACAACTGGCAACTGGCAACTCACGCTGTTCACACGTCTACAGCTCTGAGAGATATGCGTCAGAAAAATCTGACAGTGGCCCGATGCTGTCGCCGATCGACTCGATCGGGACACCCATTTTGTTCACGAGACTCACGAGCAGGTTTGCCATCGGCGTGCCGCTCGGGTATTTCAAGTGCCGTCCGCCTTTCAGCTTGCCGGCCCCGCCGCCGATCACCACGAGCGGCAGGTTGACGTGCGCGTGCACGTTGCCGTCGCTCAGCGCGCCTCCGTACAGAAGCATCGTGTGATCGAGGAGGCTGCCTTCGCCATCGGGAATCGACTGCAGCTTTTCGAGGTAATACGTGAGGAGCTGCACATGGTACACATCGATCTTCGCGAGCTTCTCGAGCTTCTCTGGGTTCTCCTGATGGTGCGAAGTGCCGTGATGCGGATCGTTCACACCAATCTGCGGATAGGTCCGATTCGTAAACTCCTGCGTCACCAGGAATGAAATCACCCGCGTGATGTCGGCCTGATAAGCGAGGGCCTGCAGATCGAACATCAGCTTGCAGTGCTCTTCGAACGATTGCGGCGCGCCGCTCGGACGATCGGGGACGAGAGTTTCGAGCCGCGCGCTCTGCTCCTCGGCTTTTTGAATTCGGTGTTCGACGTCGCGAATGGAATAGAGATATTCATCGACGCGGAGCCGATCGCTCGGGCCGATATTTCGCTGCAATGCCGCCACCTGCTGCATGACAGCATCGAGGATGCTGCGGTTCCGGCGCATGTGCGCCAGACGCTCGGCGCTGGTCGTCCCTTCGCCGAACATGCGCTCGAACACCGTGCGCGGGTTGTTGTCCATCGGCAGCGGAGTCGTCGGCGAGCGCCACGAGATGGTGTCCGTGTAGACGCAGCTGTATCCCACAGAGCTGCAGGCGCCCACGAGGTCGGTGCGCTCCAGCGCCACTTCGAGCGACGCGAGCTGCGTCTGCTGCCCGATTTCGCTCGCGACGATCTGGTCGATGGTCGTTCCGGCCCGGACGTGCGCCTCGGCCTTTTTCGGATGAGTCGCACTGAGCCATGAGGGCTGCGCGCGAGCGTGATCGCCGCCACCGGCGCCCCACGACTCGCCCGGATCGCTGTCGAGGCCGCTCAAGATCGTGACGCGATCGCGGAACGGCGCAAGCGGCGTCAGCGTCGGCGAGAACTCGAACGTCGTTCCGAGGCCGGCCGGCGTCCATCGCGAGACGTTCACCCCATTGGGCACGTAGACGAATCCGAGCCGTCGCACCGGAGCAGCGACGGTCCTTGCCGAAGCGGAGAGCGCAGGCACCATCGCGTCGAGCAGCGGCAGCGCGAGCGTCGCGCCGACCCCGCGGAGAAACGTACGACGAGGCACCGACTTCTTCGTGATCATCATGGCCTAACAGCGCTCCTTGTTGTCTGTCGCCAGCACGTCATCGAGCTCCACGTCACCTCTGAGCAGCCGTCGTGACGGGGCGATCGAGCGTTCGCCTCATCTGAAATGGCAGGCTCTTCACGATGCCCAGCACGAACGACGAGAAGCGGTAATCCTGCGCCGCAGCGTCGCGCACGATCCGCCGGACGGCCGGGCCGTCGTAGTATTCCATTCCCCGGCCCAGCGCGTAGGTGAGCAGCTTCTCGGTGAAGGTGTTCACGAACGCGTCCGACCGCGAAAGCAGCGCCTTTTTCAATCCGGCCGGTCCGTCGAATCTGGTCCCATCGGGCAGCGCGCCCGACGCGTCAATCGGCGTGTTGGCTTCGCTCATCGTGCGCCACTGTCCGACTGCATCGAACGTCTCGAGCGGCAGACCCAGCGGATCCATCATGGCGTGGCAGCTGGCATAAACCGGATTCGACCGATGCTGGACCATCCGTTCGCGCATCGAGAGCACCTTGCCGTCGTTGCTGGTGTCTTTCAGTTCCGGCACGTTGGGTGGCGGCGCAGGCGGTTTGAGTCCAATGATGTTTTCCAGGATCCAAACGCCTCTCATGACCGGCGACGTGCGGTTCGGATACGACCGTACGGTCAGAATGCTGCCCTGCCCAAGCAGTCCTCCACGCGCCGGGTCGGTCAATGTCACACGACGGAAATGATCGCCGTACACATTCGGGATCCCATAGTGTCGCGCGAGGCGCTCGTTCACGAACGTGTAATCGGCGGATAGCAAGTCGACGACGTTGTGATCTTCCCGCAGCACGCTGTCGATGAAGAGCTCTGTTTCCTTGAGGAAGGCGCGGCGCAGGTTCTCGTCGAAGTCGGGAAACACCCCGCGATCGGGTTTCATCTCCGGCACGTTCCGCAAGTGCAGCCACTGACCGGTGAAGTTGCGGATGAGCGCTTCAGATCGGGCGTCCGCGAGCATGCGGCGCACCTGCCGTTCAAGCACGGCGGCGTCCTTCAGCTTGCCGCGCTCTGCCAGATCCAATAGCTCGTCGTCGGGGATGCTGCTCCAGAGGAAAAATGACAATCGCGACGCCAGTTCGAGATCGTTGATGCGATAGGTGGCGCCAGCCGGCACACCACGCGCCGGATCCTGCTCGATACGGAAGAGAAACGACGGACTCACGAGAATGATGGACAGCGCGTCTTCGATGCCCTTTTCGAAAGCACGCTCGCTCCGACCCTCGTTGTACTGACGAAGGAGCAGCTGCAGGTCGGCATCCGTGACCGGACGACGAAACGCGCGACGCGCGAGCGACGCAATGATCGTTTTCGCGCAG
>DASPWV010000298.1:0-3529 GCA_035637635.1 Vicinamibacterales bacterium
CTCATGTCGCCGTCACGGGACAGCGCACCCATGCGAGCGTTGATGCTTCCGTTGACCGTAGACGCGCTGACCGGTCCTGCGCTCGTCGACACGTTCACGTTGCCGTTTACAGTCGTGGCCTTTACCTGGCCGCCCGCGTCACGCACCTCGACGCCCCCATTCACCGTGCTCGCATGCACCTCGGCTCCTGTGCCACGCACCGACATAGAGCCGTTCACAGTGCCTGCCCCGACACGAACTCCACGCGGGACCCGCACGGTGAACTTCACTTCCACGTTCCGGTCCCGGCCGCGATCACGGCCGCGATCGCCAGAGGAATGCAGACCGTCCTCGTCACACCTGTCGTTCTCGCGGCTCAACGCGCAAACATGGAGGTCGCCGCCGGTCTGGATCACGACGAAGCGCACATCGCGGATGTCGCCATCATGATGCGGTATCTTTTCAGCGCGCACGTGCACAGAGTTGTCGGAGCTCGGGTCGATCGTAACCGAGCCGTTCACGTTATTGAGGTTGAACCAGTGCCCCGCCTCCACCTTTCCGTCCCACGTCCAGACGGTCACGTTGCGACCAAGTTCCTCCTGCGCCCTGACTAAGGATGGTGCGGCCATCAGTGCGGTGGCAGCGACTACGCTCGCTAATGTGAGTGTTCTCATTGATCGTTCCTCGAATCGCGACCGTCGCCGCGCTCCAGTTTGATGTTTCCGCTGAATGATTCGGCGACGATCCGCGACCGCCCGTTGCCGATCTTGAACTCGATCCTTCGGTTGGAGCTCCTTTTATCGGTGTTCGGCTGAAGGGTCACCGGAAAATCGCTGTCCACTGAACCGCTGAAGGTCTCGATGCGCACTTGCGCGCCGACATCGGCGGGAAGGGACAGTCTAAGACCGCCGGAGTGCGACTTGAATTCGTACGTTCCGTCGGGCTCGAACGTGCCAGCATAGGAGATGCGGCCGCTCACCGAGCCGGAGCGAACGAACCTGGATCGGACGCCCGCCATTGAGATACGACCGCTCACCGACTCCGTCTCCAGATCACCGTTGATATCGGTCGCGTCGACCCGTCCGCTCACCGAGCTCGCCGTCACGTCGCCCGTCACCTGAGACACGACAACGTTTCCCGACACGCTCTCCGCCTTCAGCTTACGCGCGGCATCTGTCACGGTGACGTTGCCACTCACCGTGTTCACATCAACCTCGCCCTTTACGCCGCGAATGGAGATCGGGGCAGAGAGTGAGTTCACGATCACACGCGTACCCGCGGGCACCGAGAGCTCGAACCGCGCATCGCCTCTGCCTCCGTGACCCGGGTTCACCGACAGCCGGAGCCGGCCAGGCGCGGCATCGAATTGAATGTCGCCGCGATCGGTCGTGGCGCGAACGCGCGCCTGCGATCCGCCGCCACCCACGATTTCGACGCGCCCCGACATGAGCGACACATCAACCGTCGCCTGCCGGTCGAGAGCCACCGTCGTGTCAAGCGTCTCGCCGTAGTTTCGTTGTGCCCGGGCGGTCGCAGAAACGCACGCGACGAGCGCCATGGCGGAGAGGATTGCCCTCGTGAATGTCCTGATCAGCACTTCTCTATGTCCTCGACGGCAGCAGCGCCACCGTACGCAAAAGTTCAATTTTCTTGTCGAGCGCGTGATTCAGCTGGTCGGTCAGGAAGCCGCTCCTTGGGTCCCGTGCCAGCGCGGCGCGGCTCTGCCGCACTGCAGCATTGATGATCGCGAGGCTCTGCTCGATCACCGTAACCGTGCCCGGATCGAGCTCGCGACGACGCTGTTTGATGATGTTCTGGAGCCGCGCAATCTCATCGCCATAGGCGATCTCGCCGGGGCCGGCGGCCGGCTCGTTGCGACGCGACGCGAGCCTCACGCCGGCAGAGGGCGCCCGGCCACCGGACCGCTCTCCCGCTGGCGCAGCCGCGACGCTGGTCGGCGCTGCGGATGCCGAGACTGCGCTCGATACCGAAGTGTCCGGCGGTGCGGTGGCTGTAGACGGCACGATCGCCGGCTGCGCGATCCCCTGCGCTCCGGGTCCGCCCTTCGGGGCCGCGGCCACCTTTTGCGTCATCGGACGCAGCGAGCGAGTAGTTGCGAAGTACGTAATTCCCGCCGTCGCAATGACGAGCGCGGCAGCCGCAGCCGTCGCGGCGGGAATCCAGCTCCTCCTGATATCCTGGCGGGCGCGTCCGAGCGGGACGACCGCCGGCTCTATGCGAGCGGATATTCCCGCCCACAGATCACGCGATGGTGCCAGCTCGGGGAGCTGCGCCGCTTGGGCGCGGATGGAACCGATGTCGCGGAGGATTGAGCTGCAGCGGAGGCAGCTGGCGACGTGCTCGTCCACTGCTGTCCGGGCATCCGCCGCAAGGGTCCCCTCGAGATATCCGAGTAGCTCGGAATCCACCGCAGTGCAGGTCATCATCTGTCTATCGGTCATCGTGTGAGTGCCTCTCTCAAGAGCAGCCGGGCGCGGTGAAGCTGCGCCTTGCTGCCTCCCGCTGTTATCCCACAGAGCTCAGCGATCTCTTCGTGCTTGTAGCCTTCCACGTCATGCAGCACGAAGATCTGTCGAGCTCCCGCTGGAAGATTTCCAATCGCGGCCGCCAGGTCCATTCTGTCGGCATCCCGCGGCGGCGTCGCCGCAGGCGCGAAAATATCCTCGCCAACTTCGTCCTCATCTTCCTTCATTCGCCGACGGGCCCGTCCTTCGTTCTTTCGGTCCGTCAGCACGATGTTCACTGCTATTCTGTGCACCCACGTCGAAAAAGCACTGTCGCCGCGAAACTGCGGAAGCTTTTCCCAGGCTCTGACGAACACATCCTGCGTCAGCTCCTCTCCCCTGATCCTGCTGCCGCACATTCTCGCACAAAGAGTGAAAACCCTGTTCACGTGGCCATTGTACAGTCGCTCGAACGCACGCCTGTCCCCTGCCGCCGCGAGAGCGACGTCCGTCGAATCCTCCGCCGGAGCGGTGGGTTGCATCATGACTGCTGCTGCCAATCGAAGCTCGTCACTCTCGCGTTGCTGAATCAGATAGCCGACGACAGCGAAAGGTTTGAAGCTCGTTCCACTTAGCGTCGCTCGATCGACAACGGCCCGTTGTGCGTGATGGCCCTGATCGTCGTTCCCCCGGAGCCGAGATCAGTGGAAACATTCTTTCCGATGCGGCCGACTACCGTGACGGGGAAACCGAGGCTCATCGGGCCGTTAGTGGTACCTGCCTCGAGATGCGCCGAATACCCGTCGGGAATGCGGAGAGAGAGGGGACCATTGTTGGTTTCGGCATCGAGCCCTGCGCCTGTCCACTTGTTGCCCGTGAGCGTGATCGAGAGCGGACCATTGGTGGTCCGTGCGCGAACATTCCCGGCAACGGCACGAAGAGCCAATGGACCGTTGTGGGTCTCGAGCTCCATGTCGCCGGAGATGTCCTCGACGCTCACCGGGCCGTTGTGCGAGCTGAGTCGAAGATCCGACCGGCGCGGCGCCCAGATGATGAGGCTGGCCGACCACGACGCGTCGTCGTCG
>DASPWV010000299.1:0-3223 GCA_035637635.1 Vicinamibacterales bacterium
AGGCACCCACAGGCTCACCCCGGGCGGAAGCCCGGGGACCCCCGGACTGCCGTCCGGGGTTGGCCGAAGCCCATTCACGACAGGCGTGCACCGGCACGACCTTTCCCGGGTTCACTCGTTCATCTGGATCAAACACCCTTCGCACCGCCTGCATCGCTCCCAGCGATTCCGCATCGAAGATCAACGGCATATACCGCAACTTGTCGATTCCGACACCGTGCTCGCCAGTGATCGTACCGCCGGCTGCAACGCATGCTTGCATGATCTCGGCGCTCGCCGCTTCGACCTTCTTCTTGAGGTCCAGATTGGTCGCGTCGAACGAGATGTTCGGATGGAGGTTGCCGTCGCCGGCATGGAAGACATTGCTCACGACGAGGCCGTAGTGTTGGGCGATGGTAGAGATCTGATCGAGAACCTGAGGCAGGGCAGAACGGGGCACGACGGCATCCTGGACCACGAGGTCACGAGACAGGCGACCCATCGCTCCGAACGCCTTCTTGCGGCCCTGCCACAGCCGCTCGCGCTCAGCCTCGCTGGCCGCTGATCGCACAGATCGGGCCGCAGATTTCCGCAGAATGTCGGTCACGGCCTCGGTCTCGGCGATAACCGCGTCTGGATTGCGACCGTCTATCTCGACGAGGAGGACGGCGGCGGCGTCGCGCGGATATCCCGCCGCGTACACCGAGTCTTCCACCGCGTTGATGCAGGACTGATCCATCATCTCGAGCGCGGCGGGCACGATCCCGGCGGCGATGATGGCCGACACCGCTTCGCCCGCTACGCGCAGGCCGGTGAAGTCGGCCAGCAGGGTTCTCACCGCACGCGGCAGCGGCGTGAGCCGCACGGTGATCCTCGTCGCGATGCCGAAGTTGCCTTCCGACCCGACGAAGACGCCGACGAGATCGGGTCCCCACGGCTCGCCGCCCGGGCTGCCGATTTCGACGAGCGAGCCGTCGGCGAGCAGCAGCTCGAGCGCGAGGATGTGATTGGCCGTGACGCCGTACTTCAGACAATGCGGGCCGCCGGCATTTTCGGCGACGTTGCCGCCGATCGTGCATGCGCTCTGGCTCGACGGATCAGGGGCGTACTGAAGTCCGTGCGGTTTCGCAGCCGCGCCGAGTTTGGCGTTCACCACGCCCGGCTCGACGACTGCGCGGCGATTGTCCGTGTCGATCTGCAGGATTCGGTTCAGCCTCGTCAGGACGAGGAGTACGGAGCCCTCATCCGCGAGCGCGCCGCCCGAGAGCCCGGTCCCGGCACCGCGCGGCACGAAGGGGACGCCCAGCGCGGCGAGCAGCCGCACCACCGCGATCAGCTCTTCACGAGAACCGGGGAGAACGACGAGATCAGGGACGCGGCGGTGAGTGGGGAGGCCATCCATCGCGTATGTCATGCGCTCCGCGCGCGCTGCACGGACGTGGCGCTCACCGACGATCGCGGCTAGATCACGAGCAAGGATGGAAGGCGCGGACATGCTATATACTAGATGTACAGACGCACCGCGGTAAACAGGCAAGAGGGGTCGGGACAATCGTGTTGTCCCGACCCCTCTAGCCTGTGGCTCGCCGCTGCGTCTGTGGCCTAGTCGTTGCCTGTCCTAAGCAGCTCGCCAGAATCCCTTGAGTGCTTTCCCGTCGGGAGACTCACGCAGTTTCTCAAATGCTCTTTCACGGATCTGCCGGATTCTCTCACGCGTGACACCCATGAGCGCGCCGATCTTCTCGAGCGTCATCGCCTCGCTTCCCTCTTCGAGTCCGTAGTAGAGATAGAGAATCTTGCGCTCGCGTGGCGTGAGATACTTCTGGAAGATCCGATCGATGAACTCGCGCATCAACTTGCCGTCGGTGCGCTCTTCGATCTCGCCGCCTTCCTGCCCCGCGAAGCGCTCGCCGAGCGTCGCGGCATCTTTGTCGGTGCGATCGACCGGCGCGTCGAGCGAGAGCTCCGCTGCCGTCATGCGACGCGCGGTACGCACGTTCTCGACGCTGTCCTCCAGCGCCTGCGCGATTTCGTTGTCGGTGGGTTCCCGGCCGAGCTCCTGCGACAGATACGTTTCGGTCCGGCTCATGCGGATCAACTGCGAGTTCTGATTGAGCGGAATGCGGACGCTGCGCGTCTGCTCCGCCAACGCTTTCAGCACCGCCTGCCGCACCCACCACACCGCGTACGAAATGAATTTGACGCCCTGGTCGGGATCGAACTTCTTGACTGCCTTGAGGAGCCCTTCATTGCCGATGGCGACGAGCTCGGAGAGATCGAGACCGTGGCCCTGATATTTTTTTACGTAGGAGATGACGAAACGGAGATTAGCAGTGACGAGACGCTCGGCGGCTTTTTCATCGCCGCGTTGCACGCGACGTGCGAGGCGGCGCTCTTCAGCCGGATCCTTTATCAGGGGAAGCTTTTGTATGTCTTGCAGGTATTGGTCGAATGCTCCAGAGGGGGTGGTGCGGAAAAACGCCTTCGCCTTGCCGGCACTCGACCTCGCCATGCGCGACTCCCCTTGAAACGCGAGTTGTGTGTGGAAACGGCGGGCGAAGCCGCCGTTTAGCCCACGTAAATCACGCGCCAATATAGGGTTTCATGCCAATACGTGCAAATTAACTCAGTTTTCCACATCACAAATTATTTGATTTGTAGGCATTCCCCCGTTTGTCCACTATCCACAGATCCTGTGGAAAATGGAAGGGGCATGCAGTAAGCCCATGCCCCAGCGAGTCAATCCGAAGGATTAGTTTGCCCCTGTGGAGACGTGGAAAGGAATGTGGGCTACGTGTTGACCAGGGCCTGACGAATCGTCGCTTCATCCACAGCGACCGTCCACCCGTGACCATCGTCACCATGCGCCGAGCCGATGGCGCGTGGCAGCGCAAGCCGGATTTCACCGGCGCGCACCTTCTTGTCGGCGCGCATTGCCGCGATCAAGTCGTCCACGTGACTCGCATCGGGCCGCTCCACCGGCAAGTGCAGACGCTCCAGCACCGAGCGAATGCGCTGCGCGGTCCCCGGCGCCGCAATGCCCAGTGTTTCAGCGAGCCGACCTTCGTACACCATGCCAATCGCGACCGCTTCGCCGTGCAGCATTTCGTACTTCGACGTGGTTTCGATTGCGTGTCCCACAGTGTGACCGAAGTTCAAGATTGCGCGCTTGCCTTTTTCACGTTCATCCTGCGCGACGACGGCGGCTTTGATCTCCACTGAGCGCCGCACGACGCGCTCGAGC
>DASPWV010000300.1:0-2739 GCA_035637635.1 Vicinamibacterales bacterium
GCCGGGTTCCTACAGACTGACGTACGAGTTGGGTGGCTTTGGCACCGTCGTTCGCGAGGGCGTGATTGTCGGCCTGGGGTTCACCGCGACGGTCAACGCTGAAATGAAGGTGGCCGCGCTGCAGGAAACAGTCACTGTCACCGGGCAGTCTCCCGTCGTCGATGTGACATCGACGACGTCGGCAACGAACTTCACCTCGGAGCGGCTGGCGGCGTTGCCGAACGCGCGCGACTTCTGGACGGTTCTCGCGGCAGCGCCGGCCGTTCAGTTGACACGTATCGACATCGCCGGCAGCGCGGCGGGCACGCAAACGGCGTACTCCGCTTACGACACCAAATCCGATCAGCATCGACCGATGGTCGAGGGCATTGTCAACACCGAAGGCACAAACGCCGCCGGCTTCTATTACGACTACGGCGCGGTGGAGGAAGTGGCGATCAATGCCGGCGGCAACACCGCCGAGATGCCGTGGCCGGGCATCTGGTCGAACTTCATTTCGAAGTCCGGCGGCAACCGTTACAGCGGCAAGGTGTACGCGGATTACCAGAACAAGAGCATCCAGGCGCGCAACATCGACGACTCGCTCACGGCCATCTGTCCGGGAGGCCGCTGTGGCGCGCTGCAGCCCTCTGATCTCAACCGGATGGAGAGCTATCACGACATCAACGCGGACATCGGCGGCTATCTCAAGAAGGACAAACTCTGGTGGTATTTCTCGGCGCGCGATCAGGACATCAAGTCGCTGCTGCCGAATTTCCCCGTCAAGGCGTTTGAAACCAGCCTTCGCAATCTCACCGGGAAGGCCACGTATGCGCTGTCACAGAACAATAAGCTCACCGGCTACGCCCAGGGCGGGCGCAAGCTGCAACCTAATCGTATGGATACGTTCGTCGTCGGCGCGCTCGTGGCGCGGCACGAATCGGAAGATTCCACGTGGCGACAGCAGTACTGGGGCCACACGTACAAGGCTGGCTGGGACAGCGTCATCAACGATCGGATGTTCGTCGAGACGCGTGGCGGGCAGTTCAAGTACATCTGGCCGAATTTCCGCCGGACGGAGGCGCCAGCGTATCAGGATATCGGCACCAATCTGGTGAGCGGCGGCAATCGCGACGGCTGGTTCAACATCCCGTCACGGAACCAGGTGCTGGGCTCGTTGAGCTACTTCAAAGACAATTGGGCGGGCACTCATAACTTCAAAATCGGCGGCGAGTGGTTCCGGGAAACGTTCACCTATATCCGCGGCCAGGGCGTCGATGGAGTCGTGCCGGGTGACGTGCTCCACATCCTGAACAACGGTGCGCCGGCCGAGGTCTACCTGTTCCAAACGCCATCGATATCGGAAAACGGGCTCTTCACAACAGGCCTTTTCCTGCAGGACACCTGGCAGCTGGGTAGGCTCACGCTCAATCTCGGGTTGCGCTACGACCGATACCAGTCATTCAAACCCGAACAGGAAGGTCCCCCGCTCGGCCGCTTCAACACGGCGCAGATCAAATTCGCAGCGGTTGACAACGTGATCACGTTCAATGCCGTGGCGCCGCGCATCGGCCTCGTCTACGATCTCACCGGCGCCGGCAAGACGGTCGCGAAATTCAATTACGGCACGTTCTGGTGGAATCCTGGGACGGCCATCTCCGAGAGTGTCAACGACAACCCGCCGGATTGGTATAGGCGATACACCTGGACGGACCGCAACGTGAACGGACGGTGGGATCCGGGCGAAGAGGGAACGCTCATCACCCAGCGAGGGGGTCAAGGCAGTGCACAGCTCGATCCCAACCTCAGGGAGCAGTACACGCGTGAGATTGCGACGTTCCTCGAACACGAGCTCATGCCGAGCTTCGCACTACATTTCGGTTACGTGTATCGGCGAATTGGCAATCTCAACGTGCTCTACAACACGAACCGGCCACTGTCGGCTTACAACGTGCCGACCACGATTCTGGATCCCGGACCCGACGGCCGCTTGGGCACTGCGGACGATGGCGCGCCGATTCCCGGCTTCAATCTGAATCCGGCCAATCTCGCGCTACCAGTCGTGAACACGCGGACAAACCTGCCCGGTATCGCGGAATTTCACACGATCGAGTACAGCGCGACGCGTCGTCAGACGGGCAACTGGGCGCTCGCCGCGTCGGGTTCCATCCGTCTGAACCGAGACCACGATATCGGCTACTTCGGTAACAACTTGCGACATCTTACGGCCTCGCCGGCGCCAATGCCCACCACGATGAACGACTTCATCAACACCGACGATGGTCGCTTCGTGTTCACGACGTGGACGTTCAAGTTGAACGGCAGTTACCGTACGAAATGGAACATCACGGCGACACCGGCGCTTCGCGCGCAATCCGGCCAGCCATTCGGGCGTGTCATCGTCGCGACAGCGGCCAATGGCATCAACTATGGCACCCAACGAATTCTGGCCGAACCGATCGATAGTCGTCGTCAGGACAACATCGTCGTGCTTGACACGAGGGTGGAGAAGGCGATCACGCTGACGGGATCGCAGAAGCTCATCGGCTTCTTCGACATCTACAACATCACCAATTCCGACGCCGCGTCCAATATCACCTGGAGCAGCGGCGCCTCATTCCTCCTGCCGTCGACGATCATCGGACCGCGCATCATGCGGTTCGGCGTGAAGTACGACTGGTAGGTTTGTCGCTCGCTTTCGGGACGCGCTCGCGCCAGCGCGACGCTTGCCGACGCGCTCCGCAATTGATGGATAACTCA
>DASPWV010000301.1:0-4083 GCA_035637635.1 Vicinamibacterales bacterium
AATCAGCAATCGCCGCCGGCGTGTCCATCACTTCGAGCATGCGGCCCCAGGAGGCGCGACCGCGCTGAAGGAGGTTCGTCACCCAGCCGAAGGCAATCATCGGCCACGCGAGCATGGCAAGGTAGGCGTTGAACGCAACGAGGTCGCCAACGGTCATGCGGCCCGCGATCACATCTGCTGCGCCGAGCCAGAGCACGAGCAGCTCTGAGACTCCCATGAAGAAACCCATGCTTGGGTAGAAGAATCCCTGCAGGCTGATAAGCGTGCGATTGCGATCGACGTACTCGCGATTGGCCACGCGAAATCGCTCCAGCTCCTGCTCCTCCTGCCCGTACGCTCGAATCACCCGGACGCCTGCGAGCGCTTCCTGCGTGACCGCGCTGAGATCGGCGAGCTGCTGTTGTATGCGCTCAAAACGCTCGTGAATGGCGCGGCCAAAGTACCGAGCCACAACGGTCACAAACGGAAGCGGCAGCAAGCCGATGACTGTCAGACGCGCATTGATCGACGCCATGATCGTCAAGCCGATGACGAAGGTGCAGACGGTGCTCGCCGTGTACATGACCGCGGGGCCGACCAGCATCCGCACGGCGTTCAGATCGTTGGTGGCGCGCGACATCAGGTCGCCCGTGCGATGGCGATGGAAATAGGCCAGCGGCAGGGTCTGCAGATGCGCAAAGAACGCGTTCCGCAGGTCGTACTCGATATCCCGCGACGCGCCGATGATGACGCGGCGCATCGCGTAGCGGCTCAGGCCGCCTACGAACGTGATGGCGAAAATGACGGCGGCGTAGAAGAGGAGTTTCGAGCGGGTGACGCCCTGCTGCAGATCATCGATAGCGAGGCGCAACACCCAGGGGGCAAGGAGCGTGACCGCGGCCGTGGACACGACGCTTGCGAATCCGACGATGTAGCGTCCGCGATACCGGACAACGAACCTCAACAACCTACGGGTGGCCTGATCCAACGCGATGTCAGTTTATTGTCCATTACAAACCCTTGCATGATCCGAAAGCCCTGCTGATAAGATCGACCCGGCCATGCACGCCCTCTATCTGCTCGTGCCGGTGTTCGCCATCCTCGCCATCGCGTACCGCTACTACAGCGCCTTCATCGCGACGCGCATCTGGATGCTGGACGACAACCGGCAGACGCCTGCGCACACCAAATACGACAGTTCCAACTATTACCCGACGAGCCGTTGGGTCCTTTTCGGCCATCACTTTGCCGCGATTACGGGTGCGGGGCCGCTCGTCGGCCCGATGCTGGCGGCGCAGTTCGGCTTCGCGCCGGGATTGGTCTGGCTGGTCGCCGGCGTCTGCCTCGCCGGCGCTGTGCACGATTCGATGATTCTCTGGGCGTCGACTCGGCGCGGCGGCAAGTCGCTGTCCGAGATCGTCAAGGAGGAGATCAGTCCCCTCGCGGGGCTCGTGGCATCCATCGCCATACTGTTCATCGTCGTCATCGCACTGGCCGGCCTTGGCATTGTCGTCGTCAACGCGCTGGCCGAAAGCCCGTGGGGCACGTTCACTATCGCGATGACGATTCCGCTTGGCATGTTCATGGGCCTGTGGATGTACGTCTGGCGTAAAGGGCGGATTGCCGAGGCCACAATCATCGGCGTGATCGGTCTGCTGCTCGCCGTTGTCGGAGGCGAGCCACTGAACAGACCCGACTCGTGGCTGGGGAGCTTCTTTCAGTTTTCACATCATCAGCTCACCTTTGGGCTGGGCATCTACGGATTCATCGCGTCGGTGCTGCCTGTATGGCTCTTGCTGTCGCCCCGCGGGTATCTCAGCTCGTTCACGAAGATCGGGACGATTTTCTTGCTCGCTGCGGGCGTCATCATTGTCAATCCCGAGTTGAAAATGCCGGCGCTGACCGAATTCGCCGGTGGCGGCGGTCCAATTATTCCCGGACCGCTCTTCCCCTTCTGCTTCGTCACCATCGCCTGCGGCGCGATCTCCGGGTTCCATGCACTGATTGCGTCCGGAACGACGCCGAAGATGCTCGACAAGGAATCCGATATCCGGCCGATTGGTTATGGGGCGATGCTCATCGAAGGCGTCGTTGGTGTCATGGCGCTCATCGCGGCGACGGCAATGGAGCCCGGTGATTACTTTGCGATCAACGTCCCGCCCGCGGCGTACGCGCAATTGACCTTCATGGGAAGTCACCTTGCACCCGTCAATCTCGCCGGCATTGAAGCGGCCGTCGGCGAGGTCGTCACCGGCCGGACCGGCGGCGCTGTGTCGTTAGCCGTCGGCATGGCCCAGATCTTCAGCGCCCTGCCGGGTATGCGAGGCCTCCTGTCGTACTGGTATCACTTCGCGATCATGTTCGAGGCGCTGTTCATCCTGACGACGATCGATTCAGGAACGCGCGTAGGCCGCTTCATCCTTCAGGAAGCGCTGGGACGCGTCTACAAACCGTTCGGCCGTCCTGACTGGCTTCCGGGAGCCTGCATCTCGACGGCGCTGCTCGTGTTCGCGTGGGGTTATTTCATCTACACCGGGAACATCAGCACGATTTGGCCGATGTTTGGCGTGGCCAATCAGCTGCTTGGATGTGTGGCGCTGGCTGTCGCCACCACAATTCTGATGAACATGGGCAAGGCGCGCTACACCTGGGTAACACTGACGCCCTTCGCATTCCTTGCCACGAACACGCTCTACGGCGGCTTCCTCAATATCCGGGACAATTTCTGGCCGTTGGCCGTCGGCGCCAATGCCGCTCTGCACCTGCAGGGATATATCCTCTCGATCTGCACGGCCATCATGCTGGTGCTCGCGCTGCTAATCCTGTTCTCCGCTGCCGGTACATGGGCTCGCGTGCTGAGCGGGGCGCGGCCGGCAGTCGCAACGGAGAGCTGAACGTGCGATGGTTTCTCCGCTTTCTCGCAGGCGTGCGTCAGTTCTTCGTTCTCGCCTACAACGAGCCGCCGGGATGTTGAGGAATGGACGCACGAGTTCTGGAGCGAACTCGCAAGCTGTAGTGGCTCTCTAACCACCCGCCTCGCACGACACGATAAGTAGGACAACCATGCGTCAACTCACTCATCTCCCCCTGTGCCTCGTGGCGGCTGGCATCCTGCTCATCGGTAGCGTCGCGCCGGCTACAGCCCAGTATCGGCCGAGGGGACAACGCGCGATTGGTGAGACGTACCACGTCGAAGGCTCCGTCGTGTGGTGGAACGCCACGCCGACGCTGATCATCTCGAGCGAAGGCCTTGGCATTCCAGGGTCTGACGTCGATCTCGTGGAGGACCTCGGCGTCGAGAAGAAGCAGATTCCCGATTTCCGGCTGGTGCTTCGCCCCGCGGACAAGCACAAATTCCGCTTCAACTACATGCCGATCAAATACGAGGGCGAGGGACAAGTGAACCGCGAATTCGTGTTCAACGGATTGCGCTATCGCGTCGGGCTTCCGGTAAACACCACCGCGGATCTGACGACGGTCCGATTCGGCTACGAGTACGACTTCCTTTACCGCAACATGGGGTATGCCGGTGTCCTGATCGACTTGAAGTACACCAACGTCGACGTCAGACTGGATAGCCCGCTGGGACCGGCGTTCGCGCAGCAGGTTGCGCCCATACCGACCATTGGATTCGCCGGGCGCGGATACGTCGTCCCCAACGTATCGATCACTGGGGAGTTCTCCTTCTTCAAGATCCCGAAGAACCTGGGCAAAGACGAATTCGGCGGCCGTTATGTCGACTTCGATTTGTACGGCACGGTGAACTTCAACGAAAACGTCGGCGCGCAGCTGGGGTTCCGCTCGATCGACGTGAATTACTTCAGCGATCTCGACACAGGAGACCTTACGTTTCGCGGCCTCTATTTCGCGGGTGTCGTCCGGTTCTAACCCGTGCTCACGGCTTGATCGCGTGCAGTAACAGCGAACTGCCAATCGGCATATTGACGACCCTGAGCGCCGCGGCCTCCACGGCAACGACGGCGCTGAAAAGCGCGTTGATGGGTGCAGATGGGACGGCAATATCGAACTCGCCCGCCGTCAGGTTTCCTCCGCTGCGCCACCGTTGCCAGGCGCGGACCGGCAGCATCACAGGCACCAGCGTGG
>DASPWV010000302.1:0-4726 GCA_035637635.1 Vicinamibacterales bacterium
ACGACGCAGATGGTTTTCGAGACGCCCGTGCGGCAAGTTGTACGCATCGAGCGCGACGAGCTCAATCGCTGGTTGATGGATCAAACCGGATCGGTGAGCTACGTACCCGCGATCGGCGCGATGCTGCTGATGCCGTACGACTGGAACGTCATCACGAAGTTCGACTTCGTCGCCAACGGTATTCTTCCCAACGATCTGTCCGACGCCTTTGGGTCCGATCAAATTCACGTACAGCAGGCCGAGTACGCGCCCGAGCTCGTCTACCTCGCGCGGATCAACCGGCCGAAGCTGATTTCCGGGTGGGACATTCCAGGCTCTCTCCGTCGTGTGGCTGCGCTCAACGCCAGTCTTCATGCGGATGCCGTCGAGAGAGAGCCGGGTGCGGTCGTCGCGCCGCAGCATGACGAGGCACACCACGGGGGTGAGGAAGAACAGGGTGAAGGCCCGCACCCGGAGAAATTCGGCGGTACGGCGTATGTGGTCGACAGCACCACAGAAGTTCTTCTCGACAGCATGCAAGGAATCGCGCGCGCGGTCGGGCTCGTGTCGCTACTGGTTGCGTTGCCGCTCCTCTGGATGGCATGGGTGCTCGGGGCGAATCTGACGGGTCTACTGATGCTGAACGAGCGGCGAACGCTCGGACTCCTTCGGCTGCGCGGCATCACGGGCGAGCAAATCGGCCGCGTGCTTCTCGCCAGCGTGACTGCCGGCGGCGTCGCGGGGGGTACCGTCGGACTCGCCACTGGATCGCTCGGCGCGCTGATGATCTACGAGCGCGCGCTGCCGCTCGACGTGCTTGCCGATCGCGGGCAGATCGCGATGTTCGCCGCCTTTCTCGTCGTCTCTGTTGGTCTTGCGCTCCTCGTCTGCCGCCGCTTCGTGCGATATGCCACGACGATTTCGCCGCTCGAAGCCGTCCGGCGCGTCTCCCATGTGGAGGCGTCGCGTACGAGCGAGGCCTTTGGCGTCCCTCAGTTCGCGGCGCTGGTGCTCGGCAGCTTCGTTCTCGGCAGCTGGATTTTCGGCGTGTCAGTGGCCGAGCAATTCTCGCTGCCGCGCGTGGCGCTTGGCGAGCAGCTGCTCTCCTTCGTCGGTCTGCCGCTGTTCGTTTACGGGCTCGCGTCGTGGATTGCATCCAGGCGCGGCCGTCTGCATTCGATCATCGCACCCATCCTGCGACCGCTCGGCGGCGTGCTCGGTCCATTTGCATTGCGGCATCTCTCCGTGAAACCGCAACGAACGGTCGCTTTCCTGCTGATCGTTGCGCTGATGTCGAGCATCAGCCTCTACCCCGTGATGACGAGCGGTTCGTTCGAGGACAAAGCTGCGCGAGGCGCGCGCGTGCAGATTGGCGCGGATTGGCAAATCCTCTACAACACACCCGATCTTGTCGACGCGGCGCAGCTCACTGGCGCTGTACGTCAGCAGCTGCCAGCCGTGCGAAGCGCCGTCGACGGACTTCTTGCATCGCTCCGGCGTGTCGAAGGCGTCACGGCGGCGACCTACATGATTGAAGCGCTCCTGCCGCACTTCTATCTTCCCGGCTACGGCCTCCGTGGTGTGCCGCTCTACATTCTCGCGGACGGCGCTGCGTACCAGGCACATGTCTATTCGGAACCGCGCGTCGGTGTCACCGCCGATTTCGCGACGCTGCTCTCGCGTGCCCGTGGCGGCGAGGTCGCGATGTCGCAGCCAGTTGCGGATTTCTGGCAGCTGGCGCCGGGGACACAGGCTGTCATCGGCTTGAACAGCGCGCGCCAGGCGATTGCGGCGCCTACGGCCGGCGTCCTGTCGTTCCTGCCGGGAATGCCGCCGAAAACCGTCAGCGATCGTCAAGGCTACGTGCAGGCGCGCGTTGATTATCTGAACTACTTGATGGGCACGAACGCCTACCTGATGACCGACGCGACTGCGCCTGCGCTCGCGGATCTGCAAGTTTTGATTCCGCGCGTCGTGGTCATGCTTCGTACGACTCCTGGTACGGACGATGAAAGGCTTCGCGCGGCGCTGATGAAGGCGACGAGCGTGCCGCCGCTCGAGTTGCACAGCCTCGGACAGGAAGTACAAAAAGTCGGCAACGACATGTACATCTCGCTTGCGCTCGCGAACATGAGGATTTATCTCGTCGGTGGTCTGCTCCTTGCGCTTGTCGCGATCGTCGCGATTGCTGTGGTGAACTACATGGAGGATCGACGCACGCTCGCACTGTTGCGCATCCGCGGCGCGTCGCCCGCGTGCCTGTGGCGTTTTCTTGTCGCGACGTTGTTGGCGCCTGCGCTTGTCGGCCTGGCAATTGGTGCTATCGCGGCGGCCGTCGCGGGGTTTGGGCTTGCCAATTACGTGTGGCGACTGCGCGCCATTCGCACGGTCGTGCAGCTTCTGCCGACGCACCTCGTCGTGCCTCCGCTCACAGGCGGATTGGTGCTGTTGCTGATGGTGCTTCTCGTCGCGGTTGCGTCCGCCTTTAGCTGGTGGGCGTATCGGGAGACTTCGCATTCAAGGTTCATAGGTTCATAGACTTTCAAAGGTTCAAAGGTTCAAAGGTTCAACGGTTCAACGGTTCAAGGGTTCAAAGGTTCGAAGGTTCAAGGGTTCGAAGGTTCAAGGGTTCGAAGGTTCAAGGGTTCGAAGGTTCAAAGGTTCGAAGGTTCGAAGGTTCAAGGGTTGGAAGGTTCAAAGCTTCAAATGGCTTTTGGTTTCGTGATTTCGTGAGCTTTCGTGTTTTCGTGGTCAGCGTTTGTTGGAGATGAACATGCTGAAACTGATAGCAACGTCGCTTCTTGGGGCGGCGCTCGTGATCTCGACCGGCGCCGAGGCTCAGGAAACCAGTGCAACGCTCGCCGGCACCATTCTCGACAGCACCAAGGCAGCTCTCCCTGGCGCGACCGTCACAATCAGGCAGATCGAAACGGGAACACGTCGCGTCGTTGTCACCGACGATCAAGGGCGGTTTCAGGCGCCCGCGCTCGAGCCCGGCACTTATGGCATGACCGTCGAGCTCGCAGGGTTTCAGACCGTTGTTCGCGAAGGTCTCGTGCTCAACGTCGGACAGCGCGCGGTCGTGAACATCTCGATGCAGGTCGGTCAGATCGGCGAAAAGATTGTCGTCACCGGCGCGACGCCGCTCGTCGAGACCACGAGAAGTGGTCTCACCGCGCTGGTCGAAGAACGGCAGATTCGCGATCTCCCGCTGAACGGCCGCGACTTCTCTCAACTGACCCTGCTGCAGCCCGGCATCGTCGCTTCCGTCACGACCGATCGCACGCTCGATCGCGGTATGGGCACGCAGGTGTCCGTTGCCGGCGCACGCCCGAATCAAATCAGCTACGTGCTCGACGGGTCGGACGTGAACTTTCAAGGCAATCAGTCGCCGGGCAGCGCGGCGGGCGGTTTGCTGGGGGTCGATACGGTGCGCGAGTTTCAGGTGCTCGTGAACAACTACAGCGCCGAGTATGGCCGCAGCTCCGGCGGAATCGTGACCGCGGTCACGCGTTCGGGCACGAATGCGTTTCACGGCGCCGGCTTCGAGTTTCTGCGCGACGAGGCGCTCGGCGCGCGAAACTACTTCGCGGCGCCGGCCGATCCGAAACCGCCGCTCACGCGCAACCAGTTCGGCGGGCATCTGGGTGGCCCGCTTCGAAAGGACCGGACGTTCTTCTTTGCGGGCTACGAGGGCCTTCGACAGGATCGCGGCGTCAGCATCTTTGCGCGTGTGCCCAGCCCCGCGACACGCGCGCGTACCGACATTTCGCCGGCGACTCGACCCTATCTGCTGATGTTCCCGGCGCCGAACGGCATTGAGACCGGCACGTCGGGCATCTACACGGGAACCGCCAACGAACCGACCCGCGAACAGTATTTCATCGTCCGAATCGATCACAACCTGTCGGCAAAAAACTCACTCGCCGTCCGCTACAGCTTTGACGATGCGAGCGTGATCACGCCGCAGTCGATTCCCCTCTTTGCGGACAATCAGCACACGCAGGCGCATTTCGTGACCGGCGAGTTCAAACGGATCATTTCCTCGAGCACGCTCAACGTCTTTCGCGCGTCGTGGAATCGGCCGTACGAAGAGACCGTCAACGTCGACATCATCTCCGTGGACCCGGCGCTCTTCTTCATTCCCGGCACACAGTTCGGCGCCATTGCCGTGTCGGGACTCAATACGCTTGGCACCGATACAGGCACGCCGACATTCGTGGATTACAAGAGCATGCAGCTGATGAACACGTTGACGTGGGTCCGCGGGAAGCAGACGTTGAAAACGGGCGCAAGCTGGACCCGCTGGTTCAACGATCAGGACTCCGCATTCACGCGCGGCGGCAGCTACAACTTCAGCTCCATCGACGACTTCGTGCGAAATGTCACGAATACCTTCGAGGGCACGGTGCCGGGCAGCACGACCGCGCGACAGTGGCGGCAGAATCTCATCGGCTTGTTCGCGCAGGACGATCTGGCGCTGTCCTCGCGTCTTACGCTCAATCTTGGATTGAAGTACGAATTCATCACCGTGCCGACGGAGAGCGAAGGGCGCGTGGCGCACATGGTGAACATTCTGGATGCCGCCCCGACGACCGGCGATCCGCTGTTCGAGAATCCGTCGTTCGGCAACGTCGCGCCGCGCGTCGGCTTTGCGTGGGATGTGTTCGGAGATGGCAAAACGTCGCTGCGCGGCGGGGGCGGGATGTTCTACGAACCGATTCTCGGCAATGTGTACCGGGCGTAC
>DASPWV010000303.1:0-2700 GCA_035637635.1 Vicinamibacterales bacterium
TATCTGACCGCACAACTCGAACGGTGGCGCTTTCCGTTGATCGACTGTCAGATGCGCACGTCGCATCTCGCGTCGCTCGGCGCGCGCGAGATTCCGCGGCGGCAGTTTGTGAAGACGGTGGAGCGGCTGGTGAAGGATCCCGGACGGTCGGGTCGCTGGCAGCTTGATGGCGATCTTGCGGGAACCTGGGGTTAGAACAGCACAGCCTGTTGCGTGCAACCGCGGGCTCGCGGCACGATTGTACGGGCCCGCGGCTTTTGTCGGGACCTGCAGCAGAGAACGCGATGCTATTCTCGCCGAGGACATATCGTGTGGCCAGCACAGTTCCCGATCTCGCGCTGTTGAATGGCGTGGTGGCTCCGGAGATTCTCTCCGCGATGAGGTCCGCATCGTCGCAGCTCGCACGCACGGGCGTGCGTCATGCGCTCATCGGCGCTCTCGCTGTCGGCGCTTGGGGGTACCCGCGCGCCAGCAAGGATGTCGGCTTCCTCGTGGGAGACGAGGCGTTCGAGCGGCATGAGGCGGGGATTGTCACACTGTTACCCGGCGTGCCAATTGGCGCGGGGGGCATTCCTATCGACCACGTCGGCATTCTTCCGCACGAAAAGCACCTCGACGATATTCTGACCGGCCTGATGGGGAGTGATCTTCTGCCGATAGCACCTCTCGAGGCGCTCGTCTATCTAAAACTCAAGTCGCCACGCCGTCGCGACGCGGCCGACGTGGTCGAACTGCTGCGGATCAATGAGCCGGGGCCCGTGCGTGACTACCTTGAAAGGAACGCGCCTGACCTGCTGGCGAAATTCGATCAGATCGCGGCTGAAGCGACCGCGGATTGAACCATGGAGATTGTGCGTGCGCTGCTGTCCGCGTGGCCAGTTCAAAGTTTAGTTGTCAGTGGCGGCGTTCGGTTAGTTCGACCGTTCCAACCGAACTGGTAACTACAAGAACTTGTAACTGAACTTTGAACTGACAATTGGCAACTGGAAACTGAAGAGTTCGGAGTGGCCTGAGTCAAATGCGTGGGAGGGCGGGACTTTACCTGAATTAGTCACAAAAGGGCGCACGCGGGCGATGAAACGAGCCGAAAAGCCTCGGAGCGGCCAGCTTCGAATAGCCGAAAAATGCGTTGGAAGCCGCTCTGGAAGATCTGGTCGATCTGCCCAGATGTACAACCCGCTACGGGACAGCAGCCTGGCGAGTTGTCATGCTGATGGCAACCGCCACGGCTGGAAACGCAATTTTTCCTGGCCGCGACGTGGGTTTCTCGGCGCGTTTCAACGCACGCGCAGCGCGACGCGTGAAGAATCCGGGTTTAGTCCCGCCGTGAAGCGCGGCTGAAGCCGCGCTCTCCGTGCGGCGATAGAGTGCGTACCCTGCGGGGCCCTAGGTTCGCGGCTCGCGATGGTGGAGCACACATGCTGGGACCGATCGGACAAATCTCGATGACCGCCAAAGACGTCGATCGCGCGACGGCGTTCTACCGCGACACGCTGAAGCTGCCATTTCTCTTTCGCTTCGGCGATCTGTCGTTCTTCAACTGCGACGGCGTGCGGCTCATGCTCTCGCGGCCGGAGAAATGCGAATTCGATCATCCCGGCTCGGTGCTGAGCGAAGTGCGCGGTTGATCGATGATCACGCAGTGCAGATCGTTCGGGCCAAAAACCCTGTGAAGCGCGCCGCTTCAGAACACCGAAAAACGACGCGCAGGCGAGTATCACCGCGTGGGGATGGGGGTCCCCGCGCGTGTGGCTAGGAGACGATACGCCGAGCGTCGTTTTTCCGGCGTGCGGAACCGGGTTTGTTGGCCCGAACGATCTGCGCTGCGCCAATCATCGATCGCGCACTCCTCGCCGACGACCATCGACTGGCGACTGCGGACGAGTACAATTGAAGCGTGCCCGCGGAGCGTGAGTCTGTCCTCACCGAAAACCGAACAGATCAGCGGCTGACGCCACCGCCGATGTGGCGCGTGCTCCTGCACAACGACGACTACACCACACAGGAGTTCGTCGTCTCGGTCCTCGAAGCGATCTTTCATAAGCCGCGGGCGGAAGCGTTTGCGATCATGATGCATGTCCATTTATCGGGACTCGGCCTCGCCGGCATTTACACCAGGGATGTCGCCGAAACGAAAGTCACCGCGACGAGGCGCCTTGCCGAGCAGAACGAGTTTCCCCTTCTAGTCACGATGGAGCCGGAACCTGAGGAGCAGCGTGCATGAGCCGAACACCTGTGCCGTTTGCTGCCGAAACGCTGGAGAGCATCCGCCGCGCGTTTCGGCTTGCCGCCGACCGCCGCCACGATCTCGTGGGACTCGAGCATCTGCTCTACGCGCTCATCGAGGATCCCCAGGCGCGGCAGCTCCTCACCACCTGCAGCGTTGATTTCACGCAGCTTGGACGCGATCTCGACGAAGTTCTCGATCGCGCGTTCTCGCCGGTGCCCGGCAAAAAGGCCGTCAAACCGGAATCCACCATCGGCTTCGATCGCGTCGTCGAGCGCGCCGTGGTGCATGCCGCCTCGTCGAGCGCGCAGCAGGTGGACAGCGGGTCGCTGCTCGTCTTCCTGCTGCAGGAAGACGACAGCCACGCGTCGTATTTCCTGCGGAAGCAAGGCGTCGATCGGCTGACGTTGCTGCGAATCATCTCCCACGGATCGCAGACGGAGCCGCGCGCCCCGCGCAGAATGGAACCCGGA
>DASPWV010000304.1:0-3812 GCA_035637635.1 Vicinamibacterales bacterium
GCCGTGTAGTTGTCGATGTCCGTATCGTTCGCGTTGAGCGGACGATTTGGCGGCAGGCCCGACATCGCGGTTGCCGCCTGCACGCCAGGCACGCGGCGCAGCTTCTCGAGGAGCCGCTGATACATCTGCGCGCGCGGCAGCGGCTGCGGATAATTCGCCGCTGGCAGCGCCATGGAGAACGTGACGAGTCGCGAACGATCGAAGCCCGCATCGATATTGGTGAGATTGGCGACGGTCCGGAGCAGCAGGCCCGCGCCGATGACCAGCATCACGGCAAGGGCGACTTCGGCCATCACGAGTCCGCGGCGAATGTGGTGACGCGCGGCGCCGACGGCGCCTTTTTCGCCGCCTTCCTTCAGCGCCGTCACGAGACCTGACGGACGCGTATGCATCAACGGCGCGAGGCCGAACACGATGCCGGTGACAATGGAGACGCCGAGCGTGAAGATCAGCACCAGTGAATCAACGGTCACTTCGCTCGTGCGCGGCAGGCTCGTCGGATAGACGCGAATGAGCGCCTGCACGCCCGCGCGCGCGAGCAGCAGGCCGAGTGCACCGCCGGCGAGCGAGAGCAGCACGCCTTCCGTCATGAACTGGCGGAGAAGACGTCCGCGTCCGGCACCGAGTGCCATGCGCACCGCAAATTCGCGGTGACGCGTTTCCGCGCGCGCAAGCAGCAGATTCGCGAGGTTCGCGCATGCGATCAGGAGGACGAATCCAACGGCAGCTTGCAGCACCCAGATGGCGCGGCTGGCGCTGCCGACAAGCTCGCTCTGCACCGGTTTCATCTGGAGGATGTGGCCGGCTCCGGGATTCGCCTTCCGTTCCGCCTCGCTCGGAGGACGCGGCGCAAACACGTGTTGCTTCACGCCGACGCGTTCGCCCCAGTTTTGAATCAACGTGGTGAGCTCGGTCTGTGCCGCCTGCGCTGTGCCGCCGTCCTTCAGCCGCCCGATCAAATAGAGATAGTGGTTGCCGCGATTCTGCCGGTTGCCCGGATTGAGGCCGAGAGGCATCCAGATCTCGGTTCGGTTATCCATCACGTCGGTGCCGGCAGGCATGACCCCGATCACCTGACGCGGCAGCCCGTTCACTTCTACGTTTTGTCCGATGATGCTTTGCCCACCGAATGCGTTTTGCCACAACTCGTGCGACAGGATGACGAATGGCGGAAGCGGAATGGGCGGCGAGCCCGGAGCGGGCGGCGGGCCGCTGAGATCCGTTTCACCTTTGCGAAACAGACGCCCCATCTCGGGTTGCACACCCAGCGCGGTGAGCAGTCCATCGTCCACGGACGCCGAGCGGACGCGGAGCGGACGATTGCCGGCAGTGAGATTGACCTCGCCGGTCGTGAACGCACCGACGGCGGAGAACGACTGGTTGATCTCGCGGAACTCGAAATACTCCGGCGGTGATACCCAGAATTGCTCGAACCCGAACGCCGGGAATTGCGTCGTCAAATACATCAGCTGTTCGGGTTTGGGATAAGGGAGCGGCCGGAGAATCACACCGTTGACGATAGAGAAGATCGCGGTGTTCGCGCCGATTCCGAGCGCGAGCGTGAGGATCGTCACTGCCGTGTAGGCCGGGGAGCGCAGCAGGCTTCTGATGGCGTGGCGAAGATCCGGGCGAAGATGATCGAAGGTCATGAGGGCTTTGACGGGGGAAGAGGCGAGGAAGGTTCGCAGGCAGTCCGACCTTCAGAGCCTGTGAATTAGTGCCGCTGCCCATCTCCACTGCGGGATTCCACCACGGAGCGAGCAGGAACACGTACTCCGCGGCCGTGAGATTCAGCCCCACACCGCCAGCCTTGAGGCTGATGAGAAACAGCGGACACGCCGCCTCCTGCTGAAATCGCCGAACGCGCGCCTCACGATCCCGTGTTTCGCCGTCGAGGTATTCGTGCGCGGTCATCGAGCGGGTCGCATCATGGGAAGCGACACGACTGTCACGGGCGCCTCGCCACTACACATATTACGTGTGCAAAGAATCTGTGGTCATATGAGTGTGTACGACAGAGCGCCACGGAAGAATTGCGACGTGAAGAGGGATTCCGAGAAACGCGGCCGCGCCGACACGAGACACGACGGGACCGCCACGTCTGACGCGGATGCTGAGTATTTCTCGCGTGCGATGGCAGATGTCGTCCGGCTGCCACCAGATCCGCGGGGACGCGTTCGCGCGACTCCCGAGGTGAGCCTGCCCCGTACACCCGATCATCCACGTCCCCCGGTCGAAGATGATCCTGACGCAACTGCGGACGGCGGGTTCGTCGCTCCCGGCGTTGACCGGCGTGAGCTGCGAAAGCTCAGACGCGGAGACTACGTCGCAACCGACACGCTCGACCTGCATGGCATCACCGCCGCCGAGGCCGTCGCCCGCGTGAAGCGGTTCATCGAGAACAGTCGCCACGATCGCCATCGCTGCGTCTGCATCGTGCATGGCCGCGGGCTGCACTCGGAAGGGAACGAGTCGATTCTCAAGACCTCCGTCCGGCGGTTTCTCAGAGAGCATCGTTCCGTGCTGGCCTACTCGGATGCGCCACGATCCGATGGTGGCACCGGCGCGGTGTACGTATTGTTGCGGAAGTAGCCCTCGGCGCCTCGCTGGCCGCGAGCCCGACGAGAATCTCCGCATTCATTCTCTTGAGTTTGCTTCCCATTTTGTTGGCTCTGCTAGAATCGCGACGCATGGCGAAGACGCAGCGAAGGACGCGGAGTGCGCAACGCGCCCGTAAAGTGGCAGAAGACTACACGCATCCTGACCAAACGGTCCTCATGCGGCCCGAGGTCGGGACGCAACCGCAATTTCGCAAGAAGAAGACTCCGGTCACCTATCGCTACGATTCGTCGCTCTCGCCCGCGCTCGATTGGGACGGCAGCAACGATGCGCGCGAGTTGGGTGAATGGCTGCTCCGCATCGCTGAGGAAGCCGCCGCACTCGATCCGCCTCACGTTCTTCCAGCTCCTGCAGAATTCAAATCGGCCGACGACCGCGTGCTCGTGACCGTCCGCTCGCTGCACGAGGCAATCGATCAACTAAAGCGCCTTGGCAGGCCGTTTCTCAACTGGACGGGTAAGAGTGAGCGCTTGTCGTTCGACGTCCCGACGCTGCCCCTATTCGTTCACGAGCGGCTCTCGACGCAGGCGATTGTGCAGACACTCGTCGGCCATAAAGCAGACAAGCAGGCAGATTTCTGGGAGCTGCTTGGCGATCCGCGGCACTCGATCACCGATCAGATCCTCAAGGCGTATGAATACCCAGACAAATGGGTGAACCGCCTAGTCCTCGGCGACTCGCTTGTCGTGATGAACTCGCTGCTTCACTACGAGCGCCTCGGTGGTCAGGTGCAGATGATCTACATCGATCCGCCGTACGGGGTGAAGTTCGGCAGCAATTTTCAACCGTTCGTGCGCAAACGGGATGTGGCGCACAACGACGACGAGGATTTCACGCGTGAGCCGGAGATGGTGAAGGCCTATCGTGACACGTGGGAGCTGGGCCTGCATTCGTATCTCACGTACATGCGCGACCGTTTACTTCTCGCTCGCGAGCTGCTGACGTCGAGCGGGAGCGTGTTTGTGCAGATCAGCGACGAGAACATCCATCATGTTAAGGAGTTACTCGACGAGATCTTTGGTCAAGACAATTTTCTCGGTGTGATCAGCTTTGCCAAAACATCAGGGCTGGCGTCAGTGGAACGGCTTCCGACTGCATGTGACTACTTGCTGTGGTACGGTCGCGACAAAGAACGCACGAAGTTTCGACCGCTGTTTGTTGAGCGATCGAGCGATGGTGATACGCCGTACTCC
>DASPWV010000305.1:0-3850 GCA_035637635.1 Vicinamibacterales bacterium
ACCTGGAGTTTGTCGACCTCGGCTTCGAGAATGCTGGCGATACGGTTCAGACGTTCGAGCGGCGAGATGATTTCCAGCAGTTTCTGCTTCTCATCGACGCCGACGACGAGATGCGCGGCGATGGTGTCGGCGAGCTTGCCCGGATCGTCCACGCGCACGGCGGCGATCATGGCGTCGTAGTGCAGATTGTTCGAGAGCTTCACGTACTGCTCGAACAGGGAGACCACACGGCTCATCGTCTGTTCGACTTCGCCGGCAGTTTCCTTCTGCCGCTGGAGCACCTTGACGACGACGCGGTGGAAGCCTTTATCTTCCTTCCACTCGATCACGCGCGCGCGATCCACACCCTCGACGAGCAGCTTGATGTTGCTGTCGGGCAGTTTCAGGCTCTGCACGACGTTCACGATGCAACCCATCGTGTAAACATCGTCGGCCGTGGGATCGTCGACAGCCGCATCGTGCTGCGCGGCGAGGAAAATGCGCTTGTCCTTCGCCAGCGCATGCTCCAGCGCGCGGATGGACGACGGGCGTCCAATCACGAACGGCAGCATCATGTGCGGGAATACGACGACGTCACGGAGCGGAACGATGGGGAGTGTTTCGTAGACTTCAACCATAAGTGATTCAAAGGGTCGCGGAACTCACGTCCGCTTTACGTATCTATCTTAGGCAGAGGCCGGAAACGGAGGGCGGGACTTCGGTCCCGCCTGAAGCGGCGCGGCTGAGCCGCGCCCTCCGGTGGCATCAACCCGCCTTCTCGATGACTTCGAGCGCGCTCGACTTGCTGATGACCATTTCGCGCGTGACGACACACTCGCGCGTTTTCTTCTGACCGGGGAGCTGATACATCAGGTCCAGCATCAGGTCCTCGATAATCATGCGCAGCCCGCGGGCGCCAATCTTGCGCTCCAGCGCCATCTCCGCAATCGCGTCGAGTGAGTCGTCCGTGAAGCGCAGCTTCACGTTCTCGTACTCGAACAGCTTCATGTACTGGCGAGTAATGGCGTTGCGAGGCTGCGTGAGAATCTGAACGAGCGCCGGCTTGTCGAGCTCGTGTAGCGTGCCCACCACCGGCAGCCGCCCCACAAACTCCGGAATCAAGCCGAACCTAATCATATCCTGCGGCTCGATCTGCTCGAGGATCATGCCCACATCGCGCCCTTTTTGCGACTTGATGTCGGCTTTGAAGCCGAGCGTCTTCCTGCCGATGCGGCGCTCGATGATCTTTTCGAGCCCGACAAACGCCCCGCCGCAGACGAAGAGGATATTCGTGGTGTCGATCTGGAAGAACTCCTGGTGCGGATGCTTCCTGCCGCCCTGAGGCGGCACGTTGGCAACGGTACCTTCCAGGATCTTCAGCAACGCCTGCTGCACGCCCTCGCCCGAGACGTCGCGGGTGATCGACGGGTTTTCGTCCTTGCGCCCGATCTTGTCGATTTCGTCGATGTAGACGATGCCCTGCTGACACTTTTCGATATCGCCGCCCGCGGCCTGCAGCAGCTTCAGGATGATGTTCTCGACGTCCTCACCGACGTAGCCCGCCTCGGTGAGCGTCGTCGCGTCGACAATCGTGAACGGCACCGACAGCAGCTTGGCCAGGGTCTGAGCCAGGAGCGTCTTGCCCGTTCCCGTGGGACCGATCAGCAGGATGTTCGACTTGGTCAGCTCGACGTCGTTGCGGCTGCGCGGCTGCTTCTGAATCTCGAGCCGCTTGTAATGGTTGTAGACCGCGACGGCGAGCTTCTTCTTCGTGAGCTCCTGCCCGATGACGTACTCGTCGAGGAACTTCTTGATTTCCTGCGGGGTCGGGAGCGACGTGCGAACGCCGCGGCTTTCAAACCGGTTGTCGTCCGCGATGATGTCGTTGCAGACCTCGACGCACTCGTCGCAAATGAAGACGGTGGGGCCGGCAATGAGTTTGCGGACGTCGTTCTGATCCTTGTTGCAAAACGAGCAGCGGAGAATCTCGCCGCTGTCTCCGGTTTTCTTGACCATAATCTCGCGTCGCCAACGGGCGACATACCTGCCGCCTACAGTAAGGTTACACCTTCAGGCCAGATTACACCCGTTTCCGAATGACGTCGTCAATAATTCCGTACTCTTTTCCCTGTTCGGCCGACATGATGTAGTCGCGCTCGGTGTCTTCCTGAATGCGCTTGATCTCCTGACCCGTGTGCGCGACGAGGATCTCGTTGATCCGCACGCGCATACGCAGAATCTCTTTGGCCGCGATGTCGATATCGGTCGCTTGCCCTCCGAGGCCCGACATCCACGGCTGATGAATCAGGATGCGCGAATTCGGAAGCGAGAAGCGCTTGCCCTTCGTGCCGGCCGCGAGCAGCACCGCGGCAATCGACGCGGCCTGGCCGATGCACATCGTCTGCACGTCGGGGCGAATGAATTGCATGGTGTCGTAAATGGCGAAGCCATCGGTGATCGATCCGCCCGGGCTGTTGATGTAGAGAAAGATGTCCTTGTCCGGATCCTCGGCTTCGAGGAACAGCATCTGCGCGATGACGAGATTTGCGATGTTGTGATCGATCGGCGTCCCGATGAAGATGATGTTGTCCTTGAGCAGCCGCGAGAAGATGTCGTAGGCACGTTCTCCCCGGTTGGTCTGCTCGACCACCATCGGGATCAGCTGGTTTCGAGAGTCAAAAGACGAGAAGGTCATGTTCGGTTGTCGAATCGGGACTGGCTAAGAATTCTATCGGCCGGTCGGGCCGCCTGCTATGTCGAGTCTACTCAAATTTTCACAGTCTTTTAGAGTTCGACTATCCTGGCCTGGCTCATCACTTGGGTCAGCGCCTTCTCGCGTCGCAGGCCGGCGACGAGCCGTTCGAGGCCGCCTTCCTGCTCGATGCGCGCGCGTATCGCGGGCACCGTCAGCCCCGTGTTCTGCGCATAACGTTCGAGCTCGTCATCGATCTCCGCTTCGCTGACCCTCACGTCGTCGCGGCGAACGATCTGGTCGAGCACGATTGCCGATGCCACGGCTTCTGTGGCGGGCTCGCGCTGGCCTTCGCGAAACGCTGCCCAATCGATGTTGGTCTTGCGCGGATCAATCCGCTGATCCATCAATCGTCGCGCGAAATCTTCGAGGCGACGATCGATCTCGCGATCTACCAGCGTCGCCGGGACGGCGAAGGGCACACGGGCCGCCAGCTTCTTGAGCACCTCGTTTCGCACCTCACGCTCGCTGGCTTCGCGTGCCTCGTCCTCGAGGTCCGTCCTGACCCGCTCGCGGAGCGCGGCCAGCGTCTCGAATTCCCCGAGATCCTTTGCAAACTCGTCATCAAGCGCCGGGACGACGCGCTGGCGAATGTCGCGGAGCTTGACGGTGTACGCGGCTTCGGTTGCCGCGAGCTCGGGCACGGCATAGTCGTCCGGGTAGCGCAAACGAAACGACCTCACCTCTCCCGGTCGCATGCCCTTCAACTCGGCATCGAGGCCCGGTGGATTGGCGCGTGCGCCAATCTCGATGGGAACGCTCTCGTGTTTCTCTTTGGTGCCGGCCTTGCCGTTCTTGTCAAACGGCTGCCGTTCGATGTCGACGACGAGCGTATGGCCTTCGTCGGCGGTTCCCGATTCGACCGGCTCGAAACGCGCCGCGCGTTCACGGAGCCGCTCGAGAGCCTGGTCGACTGCGGTCTCCTCGATTGCGACCGGCGAACGTCGCGCTTCTATGGAGCTGAACTCGCCCGGATCGAACGACGGAACAACATCGAATTCGGCTTTGAAGGTGAGCGGCTGTCCTTCTTCGAGCTTGAGGTCGCGGATGTCCGGTGTCTGGACGGGCTCAACGCCTCGTTCCTGCAGCGCTTCATCGACGGCCCGCTCGATGAGCTCG